>CAIRNL010000490.1 GCA_903879975.1 uncultured Chloroflexota bacterium
CGTGCATCGATTCTGCCGCCGTTGCTCTACAACGCCATCCTACCGTCGCAGCAGGTCGCTGCACGCAACACGCTACTCGCCGCCCTCAGCGGGGCGGATTCGCTGGACGATCCGGCATTGCGGGCTCGTTTGCGGGCTGACGGTGTGACGCACCTCTACCTTGGCGCGCGCAGCGAAGATGCAGGCAGTCCTGGCATTCATGCGGCGCAGGTCGATGGCCGTCCTGAGGCGACGTTGATCTATCGGAAAGAGGGTGTATCGATCTACAGGCTGATGTTGGAGTAGCGAAAGGCGCATACGCCTTATGACAATGGCGATCATAACGGTGCCGGCATTCAGGAGGCTCCGTCGCCTTCTGAATGCCGGCACCGTGAACCGTTCAGCCCAATGTCGGGCTACCGATTGACTGCCGGCAGGAACAGCTGCTGCAACGTCGTAGCAACATCCATCCCCACAGAGGTGTTCGGGCTGTCAGTGTCGGTGACCACCAAGATCACCGAGAGTTTTTCGATGCGGCCGTCACCCGATGCTGGTGGCGTGAAGGTAATCTGGCGTAGGCCGTCGTTAGGATTCTCGTCGACGATCTTGTTCTCCGGCGCCACGGTGTCGAGATACCACTCATACGTGTAGGTACCCTCAGCACCGTTAAAACCCATGACAAAATCAAACTGTTCGCCCAAGCCAAGATTGTTCAATGTTTGCGCCGCATCTGCCGCAGCCAACGTGACTTGCTGTCCAGCAATGATATACAGAGGCGGATTGAGAATCTTTGCATAGGGGCGCATATACATAGGGTTGACGGGCACATAAGCGAAATCTTGGAAAATGTCGCCCGTGCTGGCCTCCGTAAAGCGTACTGTAAACTCAAACACCGGGATCAATTGACCCTGCGCACTGCCGGCGCTGGATTCCCAGTAGGCCAGGGTTGCCGACAGCACTTCGCGGCTCGAAATATTGATTGGGATCGAGTTCATCGTGACTTTGTCATCCAGCGCCAGATAGAGATCTTCGGCAACTGCTACATCCAGCACAGTGGTCATCAGTTGCTCGCCGGAAGCTGCATGAATCGCCGGCTCAAGTTCGCGCCAGCCGCCCTGTACGCCCAAGGGCGCCACACCATTCAACGCGCCGGACGCCACAACGCCGGACGGGGCAGTCACGGGTACATACACCTTTTGCTTGGCACCGGGGCCGACCACCGTGTAGGTCACGTCTTCCTGAACACCGGAGGCCATCACGCTAGGCGCAGTCAGTTTGCGCGAGTAGATGACCTGGTACATGCTGGGCGTCTCCGCCTCACTGATCGCTGCAGCAGCGACCTGGTTGTCACGTCCCAACGTGCCGGTGGTGTCAGTGATCACCTCATAAAAGACCGCACCATCCGCCATTAGGTTATTGCTGTTGAGAAAGGTATCGGCGACCGTGCGCGCATCATCTACTGTCAGCGCAGTCACCGCAGCGGAGTGTACAGCCAGTACCTGCGTTGCATTTTGATCGCTCCACATCTGTTCCAGATTAGTATACCGGAAGATTCCGCTGTTGCCGTCTACTTCTAGGGTGCCGTCCGTACTGACAAGGAATCCGTCAGCGGAGGGTGTCGGCGGGGGGCTATCCTCCAAGATACTATTTGCAGCGAGCGTAGTCGTGACCGGCACACCAAAGACAGCACCCAGGTTCTGGAAATCCCGGTTTGCCTCATCCAGGCTGTAAGGCGCAAACTGAAAGACTGGCATGGTCTGCACAGCATCCACCGACACGTACGAGGCTGATTCGGTGCCGCAGTTGTGCGTCTGCCAGAAATAGTCGTCGTCCAGCGTATCGGCGCAGACGCTGCTGTAGTAGGGGTTGTCATTGAAGCAGGATGTCTCTTCGGCGATGACACGGGCAGTGCGGTTGCGCTGTGCGACATCACAGGCGGCAAACCAAGCCTGGGTCATATTATAGCCGTTGCGCAGATAGCGGCCGAAGTGATAGGCCTGCGTGTCGGTTTTGTTGAAGTATGCCGAGGCATTGGTCACAAAGCCAAGGATCAGATGCTGGCGGTTCATGCACTGCGCCATCGGCCCGATGCCTGCGTCGGCCAGCACCTGGCAGGAGGTAAGCGCCAGCCACTCGTTGTCGTCGTTACCCCAGGCCGTATTACAGTCACCCGGCGCCTGCAGCGTACCGTCGTCGTGGGTGGTGTCGGCAAATGTGAAACGGCCCGGTGCGCCGTGGCCGACATAGAACTGTAAATCGACGGTATCGATGTAATTTTGTTCCGTACCGCCCAGGGCCGATCGTTTGAAGTCTTCCTCCCAGGCCGACGACTCCGCAAAGCTGTAGCGACGGACAAACCAGCCGTTGAGTTTTTCCCACATGCCGGCACGCTCGGCGGCTGTGGCGGCTGTCAGATCGCCCGCTGAACCGTGCACGCCCAGCTCCCACGATCCGCCATCGTCCGCAGTGACTGCTGCAGGTTCAGCGGCCGGCTCCTGCTGTGCAAAGGCCACCTGCGCCGAGCAGAGGGCCAGAACGACGCTGCACGCTGCCAGCAGCCAGCGTGCGAGAGTGCTCGATGTGACAAATTTCTGCATGTCTCTTCCTCCTTTGTGGAAGCAATCGAAAGATTGGTGATGAATCCCTGTTTCCGGTACAACCCGCTGTATATGAAACGCTCTTCGCGCGCTGCGGAGGAAAATCCTATCGCACCACGGCGGGCAGGTAGATGTGTGCTCCGATTGACCGGCCTGTTGCGAGCGGCACAGGCGCGATCAGGGCATAGTAGCGCCCCTTGTTGTCGTTGACCGCCACGTTGCCGGCGGCGTCTGCGACCTGCACGAAGAACTGGGTGGCTGCCGTAGCGGTGATGACGCCGCTCCACTTCTGTGCGACGCCATCAAAGGCAAGGTCAGCGCTCTCCCAGCGCCCGCCTCCGTCGGTGAAAGTCACCACCACGCGCTGCACGCCCGATGCATCATCTGCGGCCACCTTGACGGATCCCGTGCCTGTCGTGGGGTCCAGGATACCGTCGACGGTGAGAATGCTGGCGGCGTTGCGGTCAGGGCTGTCGGAATAATAGGCGCCAAAGCTCATCTGGTCGTAGAGTCGCTGGACACCGCCGGTGGACTGGGCGCCCTGGGTCTGGACGCCCGCCTCGCCCTTGAACTGGCCCAGACTCAGCACCAGCGTGTCGCCAGCAAAGTCGAGATCAGCGCCGTGGCGCACGGTGAAGGGCGTCGCCGGATAGAAGCCGGCGCTGCTGAATGCGGGCTCCACAGTAGCGTCCACGTATTCATTGGTGGCCAGGGCGACGACCGGATCGACGCCGAAAGTATCGGTATAGACGCCACCCAGAAAGAGCACGCCACGCAGCGCGCCCGCGGAGGGGGCATCGATATCGGCAAAGTAGAGCGGCTGCAGCGGGGCACCGGCATCGAAGACGACATTGTCGTCCAGGGTGAAGCTGGAGCCGTCCGAGCTCGCGGTCTCATCAAACGCGCCAAAGGAGTCGGGCAGACGATAGCCGACGGCACCCAGTGCGACCTCGCCAAAGGAGGTGGGAGGCGTGAAGCTACTCTCGGCGCTCGGGAAGGGATCGCTGTCATTCAGGTTGCCCGCCGTGAGCATCTCAACCATGGGCAGGCCGTAGAGCGTGACCTGCATCAGAATCTTGGCATCATAGGCGTTGAAGGTGCGCGCCTGGGTGTAGTACTTTTGCTTGGCGGTGGTCAGCGCGCCGCCGATAGTCACCTGCCGATCGCGCACCAGTTCACGGGCGTAGGTGCGCAGCAGCGCCTCGCTGTAAACGACACCGCTGCCGCCCCAGCCGAAGCCGGTATTGCCGATATAGTGCGCCTGTTTGCCCAGAAAGGCCTGTGGCAGATCGAGCGCGGCAGCCTCGTTGAGTCCGCCATGGCAGCCCACACTGAAGATGAGCGCCCCGCGCAGATCGGTCGTGGCGTTGCGAATGGCCACAGCGGTCAAGTCCGCGTTGTCAGGTGTGCCAATCGCAGTGTGTGTGGAGTGGGCATTGACCGAGTAGAGGTCGAAGCGGGGCGCTGCGCTAAGATACTTGGTCTGCAAGGTAGCGCCGGGCCAGCTAGGCCCGATCAATGTGCTGTCGGTTTGGATCAAGTCGGTGGTAAAAAAGGCAGCGATGGTGCCGGCGCTGTCCTGCACGAAGTCGTAGCCGGTAACGAGCGCCTTGCCGGCCGAGGCGTCGATGCGAGTGGCGCCAGCCAGGAAGCCCTCGATAAGCGCAGCGATCTCGGCTGGGGTCTCGACCAGACGGCCAACGGCATAGTCGGGCAGAAAGAGGTCGAACTGGTTCTCGTTGCGGTCTTCCCACTGCATCGGCTCCCGGTCGACGAGATAATCGTCGGTCAAGATCATATTCGCAGCCAGTGCTGCGCGCACCGTGACGTCCGCTGCGGCAATTGCGCCGGCATAGGCCGATTCGATGGAAGTACTGCTGGGGCCGCTGGGTGCCACCTGGTCGGCCACACGGCGGAAGGGGATCACCCGGTCGCCGCCCACAATCACGATATTGTGCACCGCCGGGGCGTTGGTGAGAAAATCCAGCAGTCGGTTGCGAATGGCGGCCACGACATCGTTCGCCCGTGCGTTGTCGGCCAGTGTCGTCTCGTTGGCCGTCCAGGCAGTGTAGGCTGCGGCCACCGCCGGGTCGCTCTCGACCTGGATCACCGTGCCGGTCACATGCGGCGAGTCAGCCAATTGAAAGAGGCTGTCGAGCAGGGCAGATGTGGCCTCTGCACCGTACAGTGCCGTCATCTGCGTCCGGTTGAACAAGATCAAGGTCTGCGTTTGGGTCAGCACAGTGGCCGGCACCGGCGTCGGTGGCGGGGTAGGGGAGGGTGTAGGGGAGGGTGTAGGGGAGGGTGTAGGGGAGGGTGTAGGGGAGGGCAGGCTGGCCTGCAGTTGCAAGGTGTAGTCTGTGTCGTCCCCAGTCAGGTTGCTATTGTACTGGCGAACGCGCACAAAGTGGGCACCGGCGGTGGTGGCTGTGAAGGAGAGGGTGGAGCCCAGGCCAGCGCCGGCATCATCGTTGTGCTGCAGGATCGTGGTGCCGTCGCCGGCGTAGAGTTCCAACACCGTGTCGCTGTTGGGGCCGAGCGTGCCGGCTGCAATCTGGTACTGTCCGCCGGCCACAGTATCGAAGGTGAGCCAGTCCTGATCGCCCAGGCCGGGGTC
>CAIRNL010000491.1 GCA_903879975.1 uncultured Chloroflexota bacterium
GACCAGGTCGACGGTGCGGTCGCCCAATTCGTTGCGCACGCGGGGACGCCCGACGTGCTGGTCAACAACGCGGCCATCATGGCCAGTGGCCCGGCGCATTTGACCAGCGCAGAGGTCTTTGACCGTGTAATCGGCGTCAACTTGCGTGGGGCCTTTCTCGCCGCGGCCGCGGTCTTGCGCTACATGATCGAAGCGCGGGCGGGCAGCATTGTCCAGATGGCCAGCGTTACCGGCATGATGGGGGCGCAAGGGATGGCGGCATACTCCACGGCCAAGGGAGGGTTGCTGGCCCTGACACGGTCTATGGCCATTGACTACGCGCCCTACGGCATTCGAGTGAACAGCGTTTCGCCGGGTACGATTGACTCGCCCATGCTCCAGGCATGGGTAGCCGCCCAGTCGAATCCGCAGGCAACGCGCCAGGCCTTCGATGCGGTTTATCCCATCGGGCGTATCGGGACGATCGACGAGGTGGTGAGCGTGTTTGTGTTTCTTGCTTCGGACGATGCCAGTTTCGTCACCGGCGCCAACTATGTCGTCGACGGCGGCCTCAGCATCAAGGCCGACCAGCCGCAGGATTGAGCCATGGAGCAGACCCGTTATCTTGGTCTGGACTGCGTCGTGCTGCGCAACCGCACCGTCGAGCTGTTGGTCACCCGGTCGGTAGGCCCGCGGATTCTCTATCTGGGCCTGCGCGGCCAGGCTAACCTCTTTGCCGAACTGCCTGACCTGACGCTCGACTGTCCCGGCACGGCGGAGAAATTCCGTGCCTACGGCGGCCATCGTCTCTGGCATGCCCCGCAGATGCCGGCGCGCACGCACCTGCCCGACAATCGCCCGGTGACGGTAACGGCAATCGCTGGCAGTCTTGAGGTCGTCCAGGCGGTCGAGCCGCAGACGGGTATCGAAAAATCGTTGCGCATCCGGCTGGCCGGCGAAGGGGCGACAGTCGTCGTCGACCACACCCTGATCAACCGTGGCCTCTGGCCGATTGCGACCGCACCGTGGGCGATCACCGAGTTGCGTGCCGGCGGTGTCGGCATTGCGCCCCAGACCCAAGGCAGCGACGACCCGGACGGAACCTGGCCAAATCGGAGCATTGCGCTGTGGCCGTTCACCGACATCGCCACTCCTCACATCGATTGGGGCAACCGCTTCATCCTCGTGAATGCCACAATGCGCGCGGGGATGTTGAAATTCGGCTTCCCCAACCCTGTTGGCTGGCTCGCCTATCTCGTCGACGGTAGTCTGTTCGTCAAGCATGCGGCCTATGACCGCCGTGTTGACTACTTCGATCGCGGCAGCTCAAGCCAGATCTTTTGCATGCCGGGCTTCATCGAGCTGGAGACGCAGGGACCGCGTACAGTTGTTGCGCCAGGGGAAGCGACGACGCACCGCGAGGTATGGAGCCTGTACGAGGGTATTGCCCCGATCGCCTGCGAAGCAGATGCCACCGAAACGGCGGAGCGCCTGGGACTCGGGTGCACCGGCTCGGCGCCCGAACTATGCGAGATGTGATCCACATGCAAGGTATGGCATGCGATTCAATACAACCACTTATCATGAGTGAGCACCAGGTACGAAACCCATGGCCGCAATGACTTCGTATGAACGCATGACGGCTCGACTCAAGGGCAAGCCGGTGGACCGCCCGCCGAATTTCGACATCTTTATGACTTTTGCGTCGCGGCGCGCCGGCAAGGCGCAACGGGAGTACTATCTGGACTACCGGGCGCTGGTCGACGCCAACATGGTCATGATCGAGCAATACGGCAGCGATATCGCCCAGGCGATATCCGATCCCTTCCGCGAGTGCCACGACTTCGGTGCCGCCATCGAATTCCCCGACGACGACCTGCCGTTGAGTCGCATCCCACTGCTTCAGGGCGACGACGATCTGAAGCACCTCCGGCCGCCGGACCCTTACACCGGCAAACGCATGAGCGACCGTCTTGAAGCGATCCGCTCCTTCCGTGAGCAGGTCGGCGGCCGCGTCCCCATCATGGGATGGGTCGAAGGCGCCTTGGCGGAAGCGGCAGACCTGCGCGGCGTCAGCAACATCCTGCTCGACCTGTACGAGAACCCTGAGTGGGTGGAGGAGTTGCTCGAAATCTGTGTCGAAGTGGAAATCGCCTTCGCCTGCGCCCAAGTGGAAGCCGGCGCCGACATCATCGGCCTGGGGGACGCCGTCGGCTCGCTGGTCAGCCCTGGCATGTACCGGCGCTTTGCCTTGCCCTACGAACAGCGGATTTTCGCCGCCGTGCACGAAATGGGGGCGCTGTGCCGCCTGCATATTTGCGGCAACACCAGCAAGATCGTCGACGCCATGGTGGCGAGTGGCGCCGACATTATCGACCTGGACTTCATGGTAGACATGGAAGCCGCGGCCGCTTGGCACGGCGACAAGGTCTCCTTCTGCGGCAACATCAACCCCATGAGCATCTTTCTCAAGGGCACGCCGGAGCAGGTCTACGATGCCACACTGCACTGCATGGCCGCCGGTGGGTCGCGTTCCTTCAGCGCGGGCGGTTGTGAGGTTCCCATGCTCACCCCCGACGAAAACGTCCATGCGCAGAACAAGGCGCTGGCGAGCCTTGCCAAGTGAAGAGTGACGTGTTGAATGCGCCCCTGAGATGCGCACGGCGCTGCCATGCATCCAGCCGCAGATAGTTCACCATAGGGAGACAACTATGCAAACACAGCCAACTACGCAAACACAGCCAACTACGCAAACACAGCCAACTACGCAAACACAGCCAACCACGCAAACACAGCCAACCACGCACCCAGCAGGCCCGTTTCGACCGCTGCGCTTTGGCGAAGTCCAACCGGCCGGCTGGATGCGCGCCCAGATGCAGCGCGACCTCACCGAGGGCTTTGCCGGCCACCTGCATCAACTGACCGACCATGCCTCGAATGACCTGTTTCGCCGCCGGATCGGCACCAGCAACGACGAAATGCAATGGTGGGACAGCGAGACCCGAGGCAACTGGATGATCGGCCTGGTCGAGATGGCCTACCTCACCGGCCACCCTGCCGGCATCCAGTTAGCAGAGCAGCTGATCGCCGCTCTGAAGGCAACCCAGGACGACGACGGCTACATCGGCATTTACCGCAAAGAGATACGCTATCGCCATCCACCCGGTGAAAATGGCGAGCTCTGGGGTCAGAGCCGGGCACTGCTGGCATTGCTCGCGCACTACGAGCTGACTGGCGACGCTTCATCCCTGGCTGCCGCCGAACGCGCTGCCCAGCTGACGATGGCCGCATACGGACCGCACCACCGCTATTTTGTCATCGACCCACAGCATGGCTATCTCTATTTGACCGGGTTGACCCACGGCCTGATGTTCGTCGACGTCATGGAGTGGCTGTACATCATTACCGGCAAAGCCGCCTATCGTGACT
This sequence comes from uncultured Chloroflexota bacterium, assembly GCA_903879975.1. GTDB lineage: Bacteria > Chloroflexota > Anaerolineae > Caldilineales > Caldilineaceae > Caldilinea. The sequence continues at coordinate 3,409 of CAIRNL010000491.1, forward strand.
TTGGTGTCTGGCTCTACCAGGACTATTGCAGCGTCCCCGGCCACTTTAAGAATGACGACCTGAAGCTGAAACACCTCCAAAATCCAAGCTTGGGGCTGCGCGGACACTCGGCGCACGCGGCCGAGCATCTGCGTGCACTCATCTGGTCCGCCTTTTCCACTGGCGACGTGGACACCGCGCAGGGCGTTGTCCACGCATTGCGCAAGCTGATCCGCTACGTCGTGCCCAGCGGCGCGCTCATCGGCGACGAGGACATTCACGGCCTGCCGCTGCCCGACGTTGGGTATGAGTATTGCACCCTGTTCGAGCTCATGAACAGCCTGTTGAGCGCTGCGGAGAAATTCGGGGCGCCCGGCTATAGCGACTGGGCGGAGAACATCGTGCTGAATGCCGGGCAGGGCGCCCGGCTGGCGGACGGTAAGGCCATCTGCTACATGTCCAAGGAGAACCGCTTCCGTGCGCTGGCCGACGATCTGGATACCTACAGCGCAGACCTTTACCAGTTCTCGCCCACCGTGGCTACGCTGTGGCAGAGCCGCCCGGAGCGCCATTGGCAGCACGCCGGACGATTCAAGTACTCGCCGACGCACGAAGATGTCGCTGTCTGCTGCAACCCCAATGCGGTCCGTCTTTTGCCCCACTATGTCAGCCGCATGTGGTTGCGTGGCAACACGGAGGATGCGCTGGTGGCCTGCCTCTACGGCCCCTGCGTGGTGACCACCCAGGTGGCTGGCGCAACGGTCACCATCGAAGAACAGACCACCTATCCGTTTACCGAGGAGATTCGGTTTATTGTGCGCAGCGCAGACGCAGTGACTTTCGATCTGCTCTTGCGGCTGCCCACCTGGGCGACAAATTACCAGGTTGTCGCTGCGGGCGCTGAGGTCCACCAGGCAGATGGTTATCTGCGCCTGCGCAAGTGCTGGAGCAGCGGCGACGAAGTCAGGCTTACCTTCGAGGCGAAGATCGAACTCGTCTGCAATCCCAACGGCGAATATACTGTGCGTCGCGGCGCGCTCCAGTATGCGATGTCCATCGACCATGCGCTGCGGGCGATCAAGGATTATGCCGTATCTGCGTTCCATGACTACGACGTCCTGCCCCAGGACTTGCGCCAGGCCTACACGACGCCGATCCTGGACGAGGCACAAGCAGACTGGGGCTGCACCTTCCGGCATCGCGAACAGGTGGGCGACTTTCCGTGGGATGCACCACCTGTCGAGATTCGGCTCGGCGAGCATCTGCTGGTACCGATTGGCTGTACAGTGCTGAGACGCAGTACACTACCGCTTCAGGCTGCTGAAGTCAGCTCTTGAACCCTACAGATAGAGAGGAAACCCAATGGAAAACGGCTACAACACTGACTATACGCCCTACAAGGGTTTGCCGATGACGGCGGGCTTTTGTACCTTTGAAGAGGCAACCCGTCCCGGTCTCTCCGTCGACGAATGTGTACGGCGGCTGAAGCGCTATCACTATGCCTTCAAACGGCTCCATGAGATCCTGATCAAACGGCTGACCGCCGAGCCGGTCTATGAGATCAAGATGGCGTTCAGCCTCCACGCCTACATTTGTGCTGAGCACGTGGCCACGTTGCGCACGCGTGTCGGCGAAATGCGCCAGCCACCCTTGGGGTTGGAAGAGATTCCGGATGCGGCCCTACAACTGTTTTTCGATGAGATTCTGGCGGCGCCTACGGCGGTGGAACTTGTGCAGGGCATCTACGGGAAGGCAATACCCGCCCTGACCGCGGGGATCCGCCGGCATCTGGCCGACACCAATCACCTGGCCGATGCACCGACCGTGCGCTTCTGCCGGCTCGCGCTGGTCGAGTTAGAGGACATGAACCGATACGGGGAACAGGCGGTCGCCGCGCTGATCGATGACACTGCCGCGCAGGAGATGGCTGGCTGGACGGCGCTGATCGACGACTGCCTGGCTGCCGCCGGAGGTCTCGACGGGGCAGCAGAGCCAGTGCGCGTGTCGCTCACGCGCAGATTTTCCGCCACGCCCTACGTTTACGACAGGGTTCCGCGGCGCGATGCACGCTTCACCGACAATTACAACCGGGGCGTCAATGCCGAGGCCTTCGTCAACGACGAGTCGCTTCCGGCCCAGCCCAAGGTGTTGATGTTGTACTTCAAGCGGCTGCGCGAGATCGACGTACCCGAGATGATGGCCAGCATCATCGCCGAGACCGAGGGCAAGCCCTGGCAGTACTACCTGGACATGACCCGCCAGCTGTGGGACGAAGCGCGCCATGCCCTGATGGGCGAGGTCGGCTTTGTCGTCATGGGACTGGACTGGCCCCAGTTGGTACGTCCCGACTTTACTTGGTCGTTGGGTCTCAACACCAAGTTGACACCAAAGGAGCGCCATGCGGTGCTCTGGTTCATCGAGCAGGGACTGATGCCCCGAACAGGGAAGCGCTATGAGTGGGAGGTCGCGCAGGAGGCCGGAAACGCGCTCTCCATGACCTTTCAGGACTACGATTGGGCAGATGAGGTATTGCACGCCCGCATTGGTCGAGACTGGTTCGTGGCTGAGATGCCGTCGCAACAGGATGCACTGACCTACGGGGACCGCAGCTACTCCCGTGCGGTGAGCGACTGGGCTTCCTGGAAGGCGCAGGGATTGACCGAACATGCCAACTGGTGGCCCGACCTCTATCGCGCCGCCTGTGCCCGATGGGGCGTAGACCCTGATTCGAAGGTATTGGCCTTCGATACCAGCTATGCGGAAGTGCGCAGTGATCTCAAGTCGTTTCACACTGTGAGCTGAACGATTCATTGGCCTGTACATCGTGCAGTAGCCCGTCGAAACCGAGCTCCCAGCGTCGATTCGGCGGGTTACTGCACAGCACATCAATCCCCTCCACGACTGTATCGGCTGGATTGTTACAGTTTTGATATAGCAACCGGCCGGCGCAACCACCCACGTTGTCAAAAGCCCAATACGCAGGTATTTGTCAGCGGCTATTTTGACATGCTGCACAACGGGTATGTCGAGTTTCTGCAACGTGCAGCCGAGTACAGCGTTCTCTATGTCGCGCTCGGCTCGGACCAGACGGTCTTTGGCTTGAAGAGAGGGCGGCTGGTCAGTAGCGTAGCGGTATGGTCCTCAACACGCAGCGCACGGCCTTCCAGCTGTGGGACAGCAAGCTGACGGCTGATCGCTATGACAAGGTTGCGTGGGTGCTCTTTTACTGCGATACCCCCCGGCAAGACTGAGAGTTCCGGCGCGCGCGATTCTATTGGCATCGTATTTCGTATTTCCGGGGCTGGCGCGTTCTGATTACAATGGGATGTGCTGGCCAATGCATATCGGCCCTGTGCTGGACGGAGAGACGCTGCGCTTCGTAGAGCGCGATCTCTGCCTGTTGGCGCCGGAGCCGCGCGAGAATGGTTTCGCTGTACTGGCAGACTCGCCCATCACGCCCGCCGGTGTGCAGGCCCTGGCCGAAGCGACCAATGCCTGCTGGACAGCCTCTCTGGCGCGCGATACGCTGGACTTTAGCCGGGCCGTGCGGGCCTCCTGCGGGGTGCAAATTGCCATGTTTCCGAACATGGTCACGCCCGGTGTGCGCGATCTGATCGACCGCCACCGCGACCAGGCGCTGGGGTGGAAGATTTCGGGTGCAGGCGGCGGGGGGTATGTGATTCTGGTGGCGGATCGGCCGATCGAGCACGCGGTGCGGTGTGTGGTGCGGCGAGGGATCGAGTAGAACCCAAAGAATAGGCTCCCAGATCTTTAACCACAAGGAACTCCAGATTGAGGTTCAACCGGACAGGTTCTTTTCTACAGCAACCTGACGATGA
>CAIRNL010000492.1 GCA_903879975.1 uncultured Chloroflexota bacterium
AGTACAGATGGGCGCAAATAGGCCGGCGGTTTTGTAGAGCGATTTGGCAAATCGCTCTACATGCTGCGCTGCTCCATCACTACCGATTGACTTAGGTCCCTGTGTACTAGCTCTCCTCGGCTGCGAATGCATGGCGCCACAACGATGTGGCCGCGACAAGCGCCCGACTGTGGAGTCTCTCTGAGTCGGAGACATAGGAAGTATGAAATGGGGGCGAGATTCTGCTCGCCCCCATTATTCTGACTGTCAAGCGTAGCCCAAGCGCACCTTTCCCGCCTTTTGTCGGTTGGGAAGGTCATCCCAATGTGCTATCATTTCAAGCATGGCTCGCAAACGCCCCGCATCTGAATCTGCCCATACGGACGACGATTGGGTCTACGTGCCGATCGACGATCCCTCATCCCTGTTTGCTGACGAGGACAATGGGTCGTCTGAGCAGCACCGTGCAGCGCTCGAAGCGCCGGAGATGAGCGCACTCGCTACCACAAATTTGGCTGATTTTTTTGGTGCAACCGGCCCGCTGGCGCGAGCGCTGGACGGATATGAACTGCGCCAGAGCCAGCTCGACATGGCCGAAGCAGTCAAGCGCGCGTTGCTGGGACACCACCACGCGCTGATCGAAGCGCCTACAGGCACCGGCAAGTCGATTGCCTACCTAGTGCCGGCCATTCTCAGCGGGCAGACGGTCGTCGTCTCTACGGCCAACAAGGCATTGCAAGGCCAGCTCTTTCACAAGGAGATTCCCTTCCTGCGCAGGGTGCTGGGCAAGCCGATCCCTACAGTCGTTATCAAAGGCCGCTCTAACTATATCTGCACACTGAAAGTTGAAAAGGAGCACAAGGAGCAGCAGTACATTGCGCTCTACGACCAGGTCGACCCACAATTCAACGCTGTCAGCGCCTGGCTGGAAGAAACTGCTACCGGCGACGTGGACGAACTCCCATTCCTACTTGGACCCGATCTGCGACCGCGCCTGGTGAGCTTTCCTGACGACTGCCTGCACACGGACTGTCGTTACTACGACGACGATTGTTGGGTCAACCGCATGCGCAACGAAGCTGCCCAGGCGCAAGTGATCATCACCAACCATCACTTGCTGCTCAACGCGCTCGAACTGGGCTTTATCGGTGAGCGCCTCGTCCCACCTGCGTCCATCTACATCCTCGACGAGGCACATCATCTGGAGCAGATCGCTACCTCTGTCTTCGAAGTCTCCGTTACGGACTACACTGTGGAACAGCTGCTGACGCACGGCATCTTCCGCGAACATATGGCCGACGATGAGATCGACGAGTTGCGTTATCTCAACACGCTGGCGTTTCGGGCGATTGCAGGCAGCAGCGACGAAAGTGCCTTCCAGGTCGAGGGCGACGTAGAGGAGATGCTTCGGCTGAGCAGTGCGCTGGGTAAGCTGGCCGAGCGGCTGAAGAGCAACAGCCCCTATCGCACCCCCATTGAGCAGGCGGCACAGCAGGGTGTTCGCCCCGACAACGAGACCGCTGAACGCAACCGCTCCTATGAACTTGCCGTGACGTCGCTCCACAGCACGGCAGACAAACTCCAGGCCATCGGCAGCAGCCGCAAGGATGAATCCTTCGTACGCTATGCCGTGCGCGTCTTCGACCGCCGCTATATCAGCCTGGAAGTGCACGCTGCGCCCATCAGCCCAGCTGAGCTACTGGCTGCGTGCCTTTTTCAAGCGGAGAATGACCAGGGTGACCCTGTTGATCGCACTGTCATCTGCACGAGTGCAACGCTTGCAACAAATCGCCATTTCCTACATTACAAGTCGCGCTGCGGAATCTGGCAGGCAGGCGAAGAGATCGTGCTGCCTGCGGTCTTTGACTACCCGCGCCAGGCCATGCTCTACCAGCCGCCGCTGCCGGCCTACGATTACCGCAACGCCGATGCTTTCTACGATGCAGTTGCTGGCGAAATTGGGCGCCTGCTCGAAGTGAGCCGTGGGCGCTCGCTCTGCCTATTCACGAACTGGAGCGGCCTGCAGCAGGTCAATGACCGCCTGCAAAGCTGTGGTCGCAGCGTCATCTGGCCGGTGCGCGCCCAGGGTGAAGCGCCGCGTGATGCGCTGTTGGCCTGGTTCCGTGAGACGCCCACCAGTGTGCTGCTGGCCACGCGTTCGTTCTGGGAAGGCGTAGACATCCCAGGCGAAGGGTTGAGCCTGGTCATCATGGACAAGATGCCTTTTCCCACGCCCGGTGATCCCCTGCACGGTGCGCGCATGCGGGCCATCGATGCCGAGGGGCGGTCGAGCTTCGAGGAGTACATGGTGCCGCTGATGACGCTGGCACTCAAGCAAGGCTTCGGGCGTCTCATCCGGCGCAGCGATGACAGCGGCGTGGTCGCCATTCTCGATGAGCGATTGAGCAGCAAAGGGTATGGCCGGCGCGCCCGACAGGATCTGCCGCCGGCGCTCTTCACGCGTGACTTCAAGGCGGTTCACCGCTTCTTTCGCAGTGCGATCGGCACCCAGGCCGAGTTTGCGCTCAACGTCTGGGATGGCGCCTGCGAGAATCTACCCGGCCAGTGGCGCTGGCAGCTTGTGCGTCTGCAGGATGGCCGGGCTGACTTTGGCTCCGGCCGTGTCGAGGCAGGGACTGATCCTGCTCATATCGAGCTACACGCGGCATTGGCTGGGCTGGGTGATTTACAGGGACGCATCGAGCGCGCCGGGCACTTGCCGTCCCGTTTTGCCGTCGAATTGCGCTGTAGCTCTGCGACGGTCGATCTGTTGGCTGGCGAAATCTCCCACGATGAATTGGCGAAGCGTTGGGCTACCGGCGCTGCTGTCTGGCAAGCAATACTCCCGCGTGCTGTGCTGCGCTGACGGCGATGCGTCGCTCTGGGTTCTTGCGCTTGCCGTTGCTCGCCTTGGCGCTCATCGGCGTTAACTTTGGCGGCTTTGCCTATGCTCATCTGGCCCGCTCGACGGCTGGGAATCCTTTTTTTGGCAATCAGGCCAATGTCGACGGCCTGTTCCCGGCCTATCTCGTTTATTGGCAGCAGCTCACGAACGTCAACTTGACCGATGTGGCCATCTATGGGGACGACTTCGGCCGCATCTTGCTTGATGCGACGCTGGCAAGCTTTGGTCTTCTGCTGATTTCGCTGGTCGTCAGCGTTGCAATTGGCCTCAGCATCGGTCTATTGGGCGTGCGCGTGCATCCACCCGGTGTGCGCAGCTGGCTCCTCGCGATTGCTACGGTCGGCCTATCGACACCGGGGTTTTTCTTTGGCCGTCTGGTAGTTGCCCTCTCCTTGCTGATGATCATCTACGTTCCTGGCGCGTCTATGCCGCTCCCTATCCAGGGCTTTGGGTGGGACGCACATCTCATTCTGCCGGTCATCGCTCTTTCGCTACGCCCAACGGCTCAGATCGGCCAGATCATGGCGGGGTTATTGGTCGGGGAACTGGGCCGCCAGTACGTGATGGCGGCGCGCGGGAGAGGGCTGGCTGAAATGCGCGTGGTGCGCCACCACGCGTTGCGCAATGTGTGGGCACCGCTTGCGCATGCCTTGGCCAGCACAGTGCGCCTGATGGTCGGCGAACTGATTGTGGTCGAGTGGCTATTTGCATGGCCAGGTCTGGGACATCTACTGGCGGCAACACTCATTCCAGCCCAGTTTGCCTCGGCGTCGGTGGAGTCGCGTTTTCTTGACCCGCCCCTGGTAGCGTCAATCCTCACAGTATTCGCCGCGATCTTCCTCATCACGGATCTGCTGACGGGCCAGGCTGCGGCGCTGGCAGACCCGCGCCAGCGGCAGGCGGGGTGAGTGCAACATGAACAGGGAAGCCCACAGAGCGCGTACACGCTCTGCCGGATTGGCCGGGCCTCTACGCCAGCGCAACTGGCCACTCATTCTGGGTGGCTGGATCGTGGCGATGATGCTCCTCATTGCCATCGCTGGGCCGTGGCTGGCGCCTTCTGATCCACTGGCAAGGAGTGCGGCGGTGCGGATCGGCGATCGATGGGTAGGGCCGCCCTACCCGCCTCTCACTCCAGGCTTCTGGCTTGGCTCCGATCAGGCGGGCCGTGACCTGTTGAGCCGTCTGTTGTGGGCGGTACAGCCGACCCTGCTGTTGGTTGGTATTGTCGCCCTGGTGCGCCTCTGTGTCGGCATGACGATCGGCCTGTTGGCAGGCTACACTGACGGTGTGCTCCAGCGTCTCATCGATGCTACGGTGCGCATGGCGCTGCTTTTTCCTGTGATGATCGTTGCTCTAGCGGTCATCGCGTTCGTCGGCATTCAGCGCAGCTTGCTGGCCTTACTCGTAGGGCTGTCGATGACTGGCTGGGCTGAAACTGCGCGATATGTGGAAACACAGACGCGCGCCATCAAGAGCGAACATTATATCGAAAGTGCGCGTAGCATGGGTGCCGGTGACGCGCACCTGCTTGTCTACCATGTGCTGCGCCATGTCCTCCCACTGGGGGCGATGTTATTTGCCTTC
>CAIRNL010000493.1 GCA_903879975.1 uncultured Chloroflexota bacterium
ATGGGGTCTCCCCAGAGGTAGGCGCCCTCGGCCAGTGACGGCGCCGGCTGCTGACTGGATGGCTCGATTATCGCACCGATCGCCGCAGATGGCCAGATCGACGATAGGGGCACACGGCGCTGCATCTCTCAGCTCTCCTGCACAGTGCCGCCGGCCACACGCTGGCTCTGGGCAGGGGCGCCGCCAATTGGCGCAAACCTGTCGCCAGTGGCATGCTACCGCATACGGCGCGCGCCTCGATCCCATCCCGGCGATCAAGGCGCGCCGCGCAGTCGCACACAGCCCTCGATGGTATCGATGGAGTGGGGAGAAAGCACAGGATGAAGCTGATCAGTGTCAACGTCGGCCAGGAGCAGCCGGTCGAAGATCCTAGACTGAGCGGCACGACAGGAATCTACAAGAGGCCGGTCGCTACGCCAGTGGCTGTCACCTCCCTGGGGTTGGCCGGCGATGCTGTGGTGGATACGGAACATCACGGCGGCGTCGACCAGGCGATCTATGTCTACGGGACACCAGACTATGCCTGGTGGTCGGCAGAATTGGGCACGGAGTTGGAGCCGGGGACTTTCGGCGAGAATCTGACGCTGGACGGGCTGGAGAGCGCCCGGTTGAACGTGGGCGATATGCTGCACAGCGGCGCAGTGACGTTGCAGGTGACGGCAGCGCGCATTCCCTGTGCCACGCTGGCAGCGCGCATGGGCGATCCTGGTTTTGTCAAGCGCTTCCGTCTGGCAGGGCGGCCCGGCACCTACTGTCGCGTGCTGCGCACCGGCATGCTGCAGGCGGGCGCCCCAGTCACACTGGAGCACTACACGGGCGCCACGCTCTCGATCGCCGAGGTGTTCCGCGCCCACTACGACCCGCAGCCTGACGCTGAGATGATTCGCCGCCACCTGGCTGCGCCCATCGCCGCACGGGTGCGGGCCGCCATGGCGGAGAAGGCGCGCAAGGGGGCACAGTCATCTTGACGGCTACGTTCCCGAAAGCTGCGCAGCTTTCGGGAACGCGGCAAGGGAAGAGACAGCGCGCCGCTTACTCGCCCTTGACCTCCGTCCACAGCTGATCGTAGGCGGGCATGGCGTCGCCTACATCCTCGATCCAGTAGCCGGTAGCCCAGTGTTCCGCCGGCGTGTTGGTCATGGGCGACTGGATGTACTCTGCGTACAGGTCAGGCTGGTTCGCCTTGGCGTATTCCAGCGCAGCCAGGTTTGGGTTCGTGTACGGGGAATCGCGCAGCATGAGCCAGAAGACATCCCCCTGCAGCGAATAGTTGAGCCAGGCATAGGCCGCATCTACGTGCGGCGCGTCGGCCAGAATCATGTAGCCGTCGGCCCAGTTGAACTGGCCTTCGCGGGGGAAGACCCATTCATAGCTCGGCACCTCGCGCTGAGCCATCAGCGCATCGGCATTCCACATGACGCCCAGCTCGGCTTCGCCGGTAATCAGCGGCGTCTTGGGGTTGTCCGACTCAAAAATTTCCACTGCTTTGATCAGCTCACGCAGCTTGGGCTTGATCGCCTCTAAATCAGCAGGGTTGGTCGTGTTGGGATCGTAGCCCTCACTGATGAGCGTGAGGCCAATCACCACGCGCGAGTCGTCGATAAAGGTCATCCGGCCAGCATAGACAGGGTTCCACAGGTCGGCCCAGCCTGTGGGTGCAGGATCGACCGTCTCAGTGTTGTAGACGATCGCCGTCGTGCCAGCCTGGTAGGGCACCGCATACTCGCCGTTTGGGTCGCCGTAGACGTTGGCAAAGGCCGGGTCGATGTTCTTGAGATTGGGAAGACGTTCCTTGTCCAGCTTCTGCGGCATACCCTGGCGAATCATGAGCGCCGTAGCATAGTCGGTGGGCTGGGTGATGTCGTAGTTGAGCGCGCCCTGGCTGAGCTTGGCGTACATTTCGTCCGTGGACGAGTAATAGTCCAGGTTGACCTTGATCCCGTAGACCAGCTCGAAGCAGTCGATGATGTCCTGCGGGATGTACTCGGGCCAGACGAAGAGATTCAGTTCGGTGGAGGTGACAGACAGGCGCGGGGAGGGTTCAGGGCAGACAAAGCCGGAATCGGTGACCGGTTGGCTGGGTGCTGCCTCGCTGTCCGGCGAGGGAGCAGCGGGGGCGGCGCAGGCGGCCAGGGCAAGCACGGCCACAGCCAGCAGCGCAGCCGTGCGCCGTAAGAGCGGAATATCGTCCATCAACGTTCTCCTTGCTTGACAAGGCCGGCCGCTCACCCAGGAGCGCGCCCGCCAGACTGGGGTGACCGCCACGATTGTGCCGCCCGGCACAATCGTGTGTCACATTGCATGCATTATACTCAGTTCTAGTGACTGTCAAGCTGCCGATCCTCTGACAGACGAATGAAGCCGATCCCTGCATGAAAACAGGCGGCCCGCCCGGCCGCCTGTCCTGAGTTCTCAATTGTCTGCCGTATCACCCTGCGGCGCTGGGCCGCTAAAAGGGGATGTCCTCGTCGCTCATGGCTTCGCTGTGCTCGCCTGTTGCCGAACTGCTGACACCGGCCGGAGCACCAGCCACATCACCGCGGCTGGACAGGAACTTGATGTTGAGGGCTCGTACCTCCAAGGAAGCTCGTGGCTGGCCCTCTCGATCAATGTAGGTATTGGGTTCTTCCACCTCGCCGACGACGAGAACCTTGCTGCCCTTGGTCAAGTACTGAGCCGCGGTCTCGGCCAGTTTGTTCCAAGCGTTAACCCGAAACCACAGGGTCTTCTCTTGCTGTTGACCGTCTTGGCCCACCCATCGGCGAGAGACTGCCACGCTGAAATTGGTTACAGCCACGCCGGTCGGGGTGTAGCGCATCTCTGGGTCGCGACCCAGATTGCCGATGAGCGTAATCTGCTGGTACATGGTTTGGCTCCTTTTTAGGGGCGGATGAGAGTCTCGCAAGTCTTTCGCGGCTTGCCCTTGCTCAATAGTATATATTCTATCGTCTTCCCTGTCGTGCGTCAAAAAGCCTATCCCTGGATCGAACGTATGTTCGTTGAGGAGCATGTTGTGTGCCGGTGGCTCCAAGCGAGAAGTTGACCCCTTCATGGGGGGCGGTTGGACGCCAGTCGCTATGCGTGCGATAATTGCGCTCGAATCTATTGAACCGAAACGAGTATCCTATGACCTTACACGACATCCAGACCTACCTGAAAGCGAACCACCTTGACGGCTGGCTGCTCTATGATTTCCGCGGTACCAACCCCGTTGCGCTGCATGTGGCTGGGCTGACGACCAGCGGCTCACGGCGCTGGTTTCTCTGGCTGCCTGCCCAGGGCGAGCCGCAGTGGTTGATCCACGCCATTGAAGGGAGCACGTTCACCCGCATTCGGCCGGACCTGGACGGCACGAAGACGCTCTATGTGGGCTGGCGTGAGTTGGAAGAGAAGGTTGCTGCGCTCACTGGCCGCGCACAGCGCATTGCCATGGAGTACAGCCCGGACAATGCCATCCCTTATGTGAGCTGGGTCGATGCCGGCACCAAGGAGATGGTGGCGCGCGTCACCGGCGCCGAGATCGTCTCCAGCGCCGATCTGGTGCAGATCGCACAGGCTGTGCTCGACGCCGATCAGATCGCCAGCCATCGCCGTGCAGCCGCTGTGTGTATGGAGGCCAAGGACGCGGCGTTTGATTTCCTGCGCGGCGTGCTGGCCAGGGGCGAGACGACGACTGAATACGCGCTCCAGCAGATTATCACCGCCGTCTTCGACGCCCACCACATGGATTCCGAGCATCCCGCCATCGTCTCGGTGAACGCCAACGCCGCCGATCCGCATTATGCGCCGTCGCCCAACCGCCACGCACCGATCGGGCGCGGCGACATGGTGCTCGTCGACCTGTGGGCGCGCACGACGAAGACACCGCTCGACTGCTTTGCCGATATCACCTGGGTGGCCTACTGCGGCAGTGAAGCGCCGGCCAAGGTGCACGAGATCTTCGCTGCCGTTGCCGGCGGGCGCGATGCCGCCGTGAAGTTCATGCAGGATCGCATGGCGGCTGGACAGACGGTGTACGGCTACGAAGTGGACGACGCCTGCCGCGCCGTGATTGCCGCCGCCGGCTACGCTCCCGCCTTCATCCACCGCACGGGCCATAGCCTCGGCGTCAGGGGGCACTACAACGGCGTCAATATTGACAACCTGGAGACGCAAGATCGGCGCAGCCTGATCCCGCATGTCATGTTTACCGTCGAGCCAGGCATCTACCTGCCCACCTGTGACTTTGACGGCTCCGGGCGCAACCTGGGGATAGGCATCCGCAGTGAGATCAATTGCCTCGTGACGGAAAGCGGGATCGAGGTGACGACGCTGCCGCTGCAAACGGAGATGATTGTACTCATGTGAGTCCCCAGGAGGACTGAGAATCAGCCATGGCCCACAAAAAACAGTTCGATAGCCCACCGCGCCGTGTGGCGCTCTTTGTTACCTGTATGGTCGATATGATCTACCCTGAGGTAGGCATGGCGACAGTGGAGTTGCTGGAACGCAGCGGCGTTGAGGTTGTCTTTCCTGCTGAGCAGACCTGCTGTGGGCAGCCTGCGTTCAATTCCGGCTTCTGGGACGAGGCGCGGCCGCTGGCGCGACGCTTCGTCGATATCTTCGAGCCGCTGCTGCGCCAGAAGCAGGTCGATGCTATTGTCGCCCCCAGCGGCAGCTGTACGACCATGGCCAGCCACTTCTACCAGATGCTGCTCAAAGACGAGTCAGACTATCGGGAGCGGGCGCTCTTCCTCAGCGCGGCCACTTTTGAGCTGACTGAGTTCCTGGTCGATGTGTTGGGTGTGACGGAGGTGGGCGCCCGCTTCGATGGCCGACTGACCTATCACGCCTGCTGCCACCTGCTGCGTGAGTTGGGCATCGACCGCCAGCCGCGCATGCTGCTGGATGCAGTGGAAGGCGCCGAGCAGGTCGAACTGGCCGGTGCCGAGGAGTGCTGCGGCTTTGGCGGTCTGTTCGCAATCAAGAACAGTGGCATCAGCACGGCGATGGGGCAGCGCAAGGCGCAGAGCATCGCCAAGAGCGCTGCCGATGCTGTGACACTGTGTGACGTCAGTTGCATGACGCACATCAACGGCCTGCTCAGCCGCGAGGGACAGCGCTGCCGCGCAGTGCACATTACCCAGGTGCTGACGAACCAGGTGGACGTGGCTGCACGCCCCCAGCCGGCGCCGCGCGAGCCGGAGGCCAGGCCTGCGCCGCGCCGCTGGCAGGATGACAAGGCGACAAGGTGAGACGAGGAACGGCTGCGAGAAATACGGCAGCACGCCGGTTTTTTCTCCGTTCCGTTGCATAACCAGATTCAAACTGTTTGGGGGTTCTCTCGATGGCGATTTCGACGATTGATCTGACTCTCCCCTACAAGACTCGCGTGCAGGACGCGCTGGAGAACAAACATCTGCGCACGGCGCTCGACCGCTCGACCGGGCGCATGGCCGGGCAGCGTGTCGCTGCCATGGGCGCAGTGGACGGCCAGCTGCTGCGCAACCAGGTGCGCCAGATGAAGGAGCATGTCATCCGCAACCTGCCAGACCTGTTGGAGCAGCTGGAACACAATATCACAGCCAACGGCGGGCATGTACACTGGGCGAAGGAAGGTGTCGACGTACAGCGGCTGGTGATTGAGATCGCTCGCCAGGCGAACGTGCAGAAGGTGGTCAAGGCCAAGTCCATGGCCACCGAGGAAGTACACCTCAATCAGGCGCTGCAGAGCGCAGGCATGGCGGTGGTGGAGACCGACCTGGGCGAGTACATCATCCAGTTGGCCGGCGAGCCGCCGAGCCACATCGTGGCGCCGGTCATCCATCGTCGTGTCGAGGAGATCGCCGAGATCTTTCAGCGCGAGCTGGACATGCCGCCCACGCTCGATCCGCAGGTGATCTGCAGTGTGGCGCGCGGTGTGCTGCGCAAGGAATTTCTCAGCGCCGACATGGGCATCAGCGGCTGCAACTTCGCTATTACGGAGACGGGCACCTGCTGTATTGTCACCAACGAGGGCAATGGGCGTATGACCTCGACGCTGCCGCGCGTCTATGTCGTCGTCATGGGCATCGAGAAGCTGGTGCCGACCGTGGAGGACGCCTTCTTGCAGTACCAGGCGCTCTGCCGCAGTGCGACAGGCCAGCAGTGCAGCGTCTATCTCTCCATGACCAGCGGCCCGCGTCGACCCGGCGACACGGATGGGCCGGAGGAGTTCCATGTCATCCTGCTCGATAACGGCCGCGTCGATATGCTGGCCAAGGACTATGGTGAAGCGCTCTGCTGCCTGCGCTGCGGCGCCTGCCTGAATGTCTGCCCGGTCTATCGCGAGATCGGCGGCCACGCCTACGGCAGCACCTATAGCGGCCCCATCGGCGCCGTGATCAGCCCGAGCATCCATCTCGAGGTGACGGATGTCGACAAACTGCCCTATGCCAGCAGCCTGTGCGGCGCATGCCGCGATGCATGCCCGGCCAAGATCGATCTGCCGCGCATGTTGCTGGAGCTACGCCGCGATGTCGTGGAGGAGGGCGATGCCCCGCTCTTCGACCGCCAGGGCATGCAGGCGTTCAGCTTCGCCATGCAGAGCCGCAGCCGCTATGAGACGGCGGGCAAGCTGGGCAGCCTGGGCAGCAACCTCTTCGCCGGCCTGAGCGGCGGCAACATCAAGTTCATGCCCGGACCGCTGGCCGCATGGACGGCCAGCCGTGACTTTCCTCCACTCGCCCGGCGTAGCTTCCGCGAACAGTGGAAAGAGCGCGCTCAGCGACGGAAGGTAGTCGGCTCAGACAATAAGGCGTAACAACACAGGTGGAAGTGCCGGAAATATTGCTCAATGCGTTTGGCGAGGCGTGTCTTGAGCACAGGCTGGTCGATACTTCGGGTATCTTCAACGATCCGTATCGACTGGTGGAGTTTTTCTGCAAGTAGTCAAACATATAGCCAATCTTGTAAGCGGTGCAATGGCCGATACAAAATTTCCCAAGAAATACACCACACCTACGGGCGCAGTGTGTGCTATCCTCGAAGGCGACAGCCGAAAGGAACTGCAAGCGTACAGAGGTCAAGTAGATTTGATCGTGACTTCTCCGCCATATGCAGATGCGCGCAGTCGGCACTATGACAGTGTGCACCCAGATGATTTTGCCCAGTGGTTTATGACGTTTCATGAACCATTTTTTGAGGCGATCAAACCAACTGGAAGCCTTGTGATCAATATCAAGGATAAAGTGGTGAACGGTGTCAGACATCGCTATGTCTGGCACATGATCGAGAGCTTGTGCAAAGAAGGATGGTATTGTATCGATGACTATATTTGGCAAAAACCCAATCCGATGCCCGGCTATTGGCCGACGAGGCTCCGTGATGGCTGGGAGTACTGTTTCCATTTGGCAAAATCGACGCGCCCGTATTTCGACGCAGACGCAGTGCGCAAGCCAGTCGGTGACTGGGTGGAGTCGCGGCTGAAAAACCTCGGCGACAATGATCTGAGCCGACATAATTCTGCCAATGCAAGTGGCTTTGGTCGGAATATTTCAAAATGGGTCGGCAAAAATACCGTGCTACCGTCAAATGTGCTGTCGCTCCCTCTGGTTGGCAAGAATAAAGGTCACCCAGCCGTCTTTCCGGTCGATCTGCCCATGTTTTTCATCAAACTGCTTTCCCCCCAGAATGGTCTGGTTGTAGACCCGTTTGGGGGAAGCGGAACAACAGGGATCGCCGCGTTGGTTGCAGAACGTAATTGTGTACTGATCGATAACAATCATGAGTACTGTTGTGCTGCACAAAACCGGCTGCTCTCAGAGGCAGGTGCTTATCCTGCTGCCGAAGTGCTGCAGGAGTCACTGTACGACAGAGAAGAAATGGTGAAGCATCTTGTAGTCAAAGATAGCAACACTTCTATTGAGAGTAGCCAAGACGATACTATCGGATCATGACAACCACTCGCGATGAAATTCTAGACCGCATTCGCACTATCCTCCGTCGCCCGGACCTGTCTTTCCCGCCGGTCGATACGCCGCCGCTGACGGCCAATGAGCGCATGGCCGTCACACACGCCGAGGGCGATGCCACAGCGCTGGCTGTTCGCTTCGGCCGTGAGTTGGAGAAACTCTACGGCAGCTACGAAATATTGGCGTCGGCAGTGGAGGCGCGCCTGGCGCTCATTGCGCGCCTCAAGGACTGGGCTGACGCAGAGGACGCAGCACGCCAGGGACCGAAACCGGAAACGTTCGGCCAGGATCGTATGGTGCTCAGCTGGCACCCGGCACAGTTGCCGATCGACGGGCTGGCCGAGGCGCTGGCGGACATGCAGTGGAAACTCGTCGCACCTGATCAGCTGACCAGCCCCGCGGCGCTGGACAAGGTGCGCCTCGTCCGCTTTGGTGTCACCGGCGTGGAGGCAGCCTTCGCCTCGACCGGCTCCATACTCGTCGTGGGCGGCGCAGGCACGAATCGATCCGCCAGCCTGTTGCCCTTCCGCCACATCGCACTCATCCCCTTCAGCCGTCTCTATCCCACGATAGAAGCGTGGCTCGCCGAACGGCGCGCCGCCGGCGAAGTGGTGAACCTCCTGCGCACGCGCGCCAATTGGACGCTGATCACCGGGCCGAGCAAATCCGCCGACATCGAGATGAACCTGACGCTGGGTGTGCACGGGCCGAAGTATGTGCATGCTATTCTCTTCGATGATACGCGGCCGACGCTGGGCACATCGCATCCTGCCGAACTCGATCAGTCCATGTTCCTGAACGACGAAGAATGACAGCGAATGGGATGGGGCGGAGAAACCAGTGTTTTCGGGCATTGCCGCTGCCGAGAGGGCGAACTGGCAAAGTCTGAGTATCGTGATGGCTGTGATTGATCAACTGTTTGAAACGAAAGTAGAGCAAAGGATGAGCAATTCCCAAGAGTGGCGTGTCGCTGTCATCGGCGCTGGCTCCATCAGCCAGCGCGTGCATATTCCTGTCTTCCAGAAGCAACCGAAGACCTCAGTCGTGGCCGTGTGCGATGTCAATGCGGCGCGCGCAGAGGCGATCGCTGGCGAGACGGGTGTGCCCAACGTCTACAGTGATTACGAGAAGATGCTGGCTGAGATACAGCCGAATATCACGGTCGTTGCCGCGCCCAATCTGTTCCACAAGCCCATGGCCCTGGCCGCCCTCGAGGCTGGATCGAACGTGCTCTGCGAGAAGCCGGTGGCGTTGACCTACCGCGACGCGTCGGCGATGTTCGACGTGGCCGCAGCACGCAATCGGGTGCTGACGGTGGGCACGCACTTTCGCTTTACTGGCCCCATGCAGGCGGCGAAGAATCACGTCGACCACGGCTTCTTTGGCCGCATCTACGCCGCACGCACCGTCTGGCAGCGGCGTAACGGCATTCCCGGCTACGGAAGCTGGTTCACCAACAAGGACCTGGCTGGCGGTGGCGCCCTGCTCGACATCGGTGTGCACACGCTCGACCGCGCGCTCTACCTCATGAATTATCCGCAGCCGAAGCGCGTGACCGGCGTAACCTTCGCTGAGTTCGGCCCGCGCGGCCGCGGCCTGGGGGGCTGGGGTTCGGATATTGCCAGGCCATCGGCCAATACCCGCTACGACGTCGACGATCTGGCGTGGGCACAGGTGGTCTTCGAGGATGGCGCAGTGCTGCAGTTCCAGGTTGCCTGGGCGGCCAACTATCCCGAAACCTTCGTCACGGAGATCTTCGGCACCGAGGGCGGCGCACGTATCGGTGGCTGGGATTCGGTGGAACTCTATACCATGCTCAATGGGCTGGAAGTCAAGACAGAGACGCAGCTGCCCGTACAGAAGGGCGGCTCCTACGACCAGCTGATCGCCAACTTTGTACGCTATCTCGACGGCGACACGAGCGCTGACATCGTCACGCCGGAGCAGGCGCTCGTGCACGTGCAGATCGTCGACGCCATCACGCGGTCGGCAGCCGAGGGACGAGAGGTGGTGCTGTAACGTCAAACAGGAAAGATACATGATCGCACGAAGGAGCGGGCTTCTGTTGGCGCTGGCGGTGCTTCTCGTCGGCGTTGTGCCGCCGGCACCGCTCATGGCACAGGCTGTCTGTGCACAGACTGTTATGGTGCAGGCCGGCGACACGCTGTCGACGATTGCCGCGCGCACGTTGGGCAATGCTGCGGCCTATGACCGCATCGTCGCTGCCACCCGTGCAGCGGCGGCAACCGACAGCTCCTTTGCGTCCATCACCAGCGCTGATCGTCTGACCATCGGCTGGAAGCTCTGCATCCCGGCTGCAGATACGTCACTCTCCCCCGCAGTGACACCGGTTCCTGCTTCTACACCGGTTCCTGCTTCTACACCGGCTGCTGCTGCAGAAACCGAAGGCGCCTGGATCGAAGCCGAACCCTTCGACGGGGAGGCGCTGACGATCGCCTACCTGCGCAGGCAGCGCTATCCCGACCAGCAACTGCTCCTGATGCAGGAACTGGCTCCTGGCACCAACTACGATCGCTACATCGCCAGCTACCTGTCGGAAGGGCTGCGTATCGAAGGGCTGCTGACGGTGCCGCAGGGCACACCGCCGGTGACCGGCTGGCCGGTGATCATCTTCAACCACGGCTATATCCCGCCCGCTGTCTACCGGACGACCGAGCGCTACGGGGCCTATGTGGACGGCTTTGCGCGCAACGGTTACATCGTCTATCGGCCTGATTATCGCGGCCACGCCTTCTCCGAGGGCACCGCGCGCGGCGCCTACGGTTACCCTGACTATACCGTCGATGTGCTCAACGCCACAGCTGCGCTGAAGAACTACCCCGCCGCCGATCCCAATCGCATTGGAATGTGGGGACATTCTATGGGCGGCTATATCACGCTGCGTGCCATGGTGGTCGATCCCGACATCAGGGCCGGTGTCATTTGGGCAGGGGTCGTCGCCAGTTATCCCGATCTGCTGACGCGCTGGCGGCGCCCCAACAACCAACCGCCTCCCTCACTCTCCATGGCGCGGCGCTGGCGGACGCAGTTGCAGGAGACCTACGGCACGCCGGAGGAGAACCCAGACTTCTATGCGTCGATCTCGGCCAACAGTTTCCTGAACGATCTCTCCGGCCCGCTCCAGCTTCATCACGGTACTGCCGACACATCGGTGCCGTACGAGTTCTCGACGACGCTGGCCGATCAACTGGAGCTGGCTGGCCAGGCGTCGGAGGTGTTTATCTACACCGCCGACGATCACAACCTGTCACAGGGCTTCAGCCAGGCTATGGCGCGTTCGGTGGCCTTCTTTGACGAGCATGTGAAGAACAGCGAATGAGGGGATCTTCCGCCCACAGCGCCTGGTTTCTATCGGCCTTTCTGTTGGCCATTTGCCCAGGCCCTGCGCCTGCAGGTATGCTGTGCGTCGGCATACGGTGAATCGAGCGATGAAGGGAGTGCCTATGCGAGTTCTGACCAACGACACACCGGCGATCCAGCGGCAGCAGGCAAACGCCAGGACGGATACACGCCTGCTCGGCGGGCTGGGCTTCGACTACGCTTTTGTCGTGCTCGCCACGATCTTCGTGGGCGGTCTCTTCCTGGATGGCTGGGCGCACAATCATGGCCGCGTCGATAACTCTTTCTTCACGCCCTGGCATGCGTTTTTCTACGGTGGGTTTGCACTCACTGCGCTCTTCCTGCTTGCAACAGTGGGCATCCACCGCGCCCGCGGCGTCGCGTGGCAGCTGGCGATCCCGGCGGGCTACGGGCTGGCACTCGCCGGTTCAGCCCTCTTTGCGCTGGGCGGCGTGGGTGACCTCATCTGGCATGAGCTCTTCGGTATCGAAGAGGACTTCGAGGCGCTGGTCAGCCCGACCCATCTCCTGCTTGGCGTGGGCATGGCCCTGGTAGTGACGGGGCCGCTCCGTGCGGCGTGGCGCCGCTCCGGCAGCCGTGGCTGGCATGGCCTGGCGCCGGCGCTGCTCTCCGGCACGCTGCTGCTCTCCATCTTCACCTTCTTCATGATGTTCTCGCACCCGCTGATGAGCATCATTGGGGGACGCATGCACGCAGAGTTCAACCAGGATATGGGCCAGTTGACAGGCGTGCTGAGCCTGATGGTCGTTGCTGCGCTGTTGACGGGCGTCGTCTTCGTGCTGCTGCGGCGCTGGGTGCTGCCGTTCGGCGCGCTGACGTTGCTCTGGGGTGCCAACACAGGGGCCATGGCCATTGTCAACTGGGAAGTGCCCTACGCCTGGACCCTGCTAGGGGCGATGCTGGCGGCCATCCTCGCATGCGACTGGCTGCTGTGGCGGGCGCAGGCGCTGCTGCCGGCGCTGCGCGGGCTGCGCATCTTTGCGTTTGTGGCGCCTGCCTTGATCTTCGGCGCTTACTTCCTGGCCCTGCTCCAGACCGAGGGCTCGCGTTGGTCGATCCACCTCATCGGCGGCGCCATCCTCCTGCCGGGCGTCAGCGCGTGGCTGCTGAGCTACCTGGCCTGGCCCCCCGCGCTGCCCACGCAGGACAGCTGAACAGCTGTTTGAGAGCTGCCCGAACTCGCCACACAGCTGCGAAAGCAAAGATCGATACGAGTCACGAGTCATGCGCCACTGGTGACCGGTGACTCGTGACGACCCATAGAACATCCAGGAGTACGGCCAAAACAAGGCCCCAGATTACTCCAGGTTGGCGTGGCGGCGCATCATAGCAGCATTGTCCTGGCCGCAGCGCTCGGCGAGCATAGCGCCCACACAGTCCAGATAGATGGCCATCGCCTGCTCCAATGCGTTGGCCAGCTGCAGCCGCGTGGGCGTGGCGATGTCGTTTTTGACCGACCCGGCCGGCAGGATGACGCGGTGATCGGCCAGTTCGGCCAGC
>CAIRNL010000494.1 GCA_903879975.1 uncultured Chloroflexota bacterium
CAACAGTTCATGCGTTCGGCAGACCAGCAAATTCCCTTCCTTCAGCGTAAAGCCCAACGTCTGCGCGAGTACATGAACCAGCGCTAAACCGCTTTTGCGAAAATCTGACTGCGGAGGCTGTGATGAGCGTCAACATCCGCAACATTGACTTGCTGCTTGCCCTCAAACAGGCGCTGGCGCGCCATGCCCAGGAGTCGCAGCCACCGCTCGACGCACTGGAACGGCAAGCTCAGCGCACGCTGGAATGGGTGACAGAACGCCGTCGCCACTGGCAGCGCCAGGTGGAAGCTGCGCAGCAGGCTCTGCACGCTGCGGAAGCGGCCCTTGCCCGCTGTGAAGCGACGGTCTATCGCGACGCCCGCGGCAATGTCTCACGCCCGGATTGCTCGGCTCACCGTGCGGCGGTGGTGCAGGTTGTCCGTATCCTGCGCGAGGTTGAGGCGGAGTTGCGCAAAACGGACGAAGCCAAACGCCGCGTCGAAGCTGCTCACCAGGAATTCCGTCGTCGCCGCCAGCACTTCGCGCACTATCTGTCCCAGGAGTCAGTGCAGGCGCAGGTTTTTTTGGAACAGCGCGCTGCCAGCCTGCGTGCCTATGCGGCGATCAGACCTGCGGCCGGCTACAGCGTGCCTTCGCCTGCTCAGACGATGGCGGGCTGGGCCGCCCTGGGCACAGTGGCCGCCGCAACCGGCGTTGTGGCGGTGGCTGCGCAGGTGATCAGCCGTCTGGCCGGGCATCTGCAGAGCAACCTGGGCGCGCTGGGCGAAGCGTCGGTGGAGCGTCTGCTGACCCAGGAAGCAGGTCTGCGCGTCCTGCCCTTTGACCCAGCCAAACATGGCTTTGACCGGGTGTTCAGCGCGCCCGGCCTGCCGCTGATCATCGTCGAAAGCAAGGTCAGCCGCGACGGCGAGCTGCGCCTGGGCCAGACCCAGGACGGCGCACAGGGATCGCCCACCTGGGTAGCTGCCAAGGCTGCAGCCATGGCCGACCCTGATTCTGCACTGTACTCGCCGGCCAATGCAGCCATTGCTGCGCTGGTGGCGGACCTGGGTGTGGAGCACGTCCCTGTCCTGGCCGCAGTGGTGACCACCGAGACGGGTGCGACCAACCTCTATCTGCGGGCTGCGGACGGCACAAGCTGGGAGCCACTGCCTGAAGGGAGCGATCTCGCCGCCTGGCTGCAGGCGGCGACGGCTGGCTGGCAGGAGATAGGGGTGACGCCGGTCGCGCTGGACGCGCTGCCTCTGACCGAGGGCATCCAGGGGGAAGAAGACTTCCGCAAAGTGCCCATAGAAGAGATGCGCCGTGGTCTTCTGCGCCTGCAGGAGATGCTGCCGACGATCGAGTGTGGGGAGGGGGTGTCCAGCGACGACTGGGCGGCGCAGGATCGTGCACTGGGGCTGGCCCATGCTGAGGGCTACCAGCGCATCTATGATGCCTTTTACGGCGCGGATGCCATCCGTGTCGTGCAGGAGGGGGAGCGGTACGACATCCTCAACGGTCGCCACCGCATCTGGCTGGCGCGCGAGATGGGGATCGCGGCGCTGCCGATGCATGTCACGCGGCGAATTGTTTCTTTGCCGCCTGAGACACCCCAGCTTGATGCGCGGGAGAAAATGCCATGAGCGTCGAAAATGTATCGTTGGACTCTTTTGCCGGGTGCGCGCGAAAGCTGAATGTACAGTGGGAGGCGGCCACCGACCACTGGCGAGACCGCGTGCGCGACGAGTTTGAGCGTGTGCACTTTGTGCCGCTGCTGCACGAACACAAACAAATGGCAGACGCGGCTGCAGCGCTTGTCGAAGCGCTGCAGGCGGCGCAGCGCATCGTACGCTGAAACTGTCTGCCCGTCAGAGAGGGGGGGGGAGGAATGCCGATGTCGACCGAAAGTGACCTGATCCAGCGGCAGCGTGAAGTACTGCGCCAGGCGCGTGTGGCCAACCGCACGCGCACCGACGTCGAAGCGCTCGCTGCTGCGCAGCGCGTCCAAGCCCAGCAGCAGGCTGAGGGGACGCTGGCTGCGGCCACCCAGCAGGCTGAAACTGCGCAGCGCCAGGCACAGGTGCAGGCCGATACGGAGCTGCACAAGACGACGGCGAACGCCAGGTCTGTGCTTGAACAAACACAAAACCAGGTCGCGCAGCAGCGTGAGCGAGCAAAAGCCAGCGCAGCGGAGGCGCTGCAGTGGCTCGACCAGGTCGGTCTGGGAGAGGTCTATCGTTCAGCGCAGGCGCAGCCGGCCGCTGTCGAGCCGGACAGCAGCGCGGCCCTGCAGCGGGCCGCTGACGCAAGCGACGCGCTGTTGAGCGACATCCGGCAGGCGGTAGCAGAGTTGCTGAAAATAGCGAGACGCAGGAGGATACAGATCGGCGCGGGGGTTGTGGCAGCCATGGTCGTCGCTGCGGTTTCGCTGGTAGGGTACAACAGATGGCAGCAGCAAGAGAGGAGTAGGACGCTTGCTCTTACGCTTGCCTCTGTCATTGCCCGTACTTCCGAGGAAATCCTGATCCCCGCCGGCGAGTTCGTGATGGGCAGCCCCGACGGCGAAGGCGACGACGACGAGCGTCCCCAGCACACGGTCTATCTGGACGGCTACTACATCGACAAGTACGAGGTGACCATTGCGCGCTACCAGGCGTGCGTGGGTGCCGGCGCCTGCGACGCGCCGCAGGAGAGCAGTTCTGCTACACGTGGGTCGTATTTCGGGAATCCGGAGTATGCCGACTATCCGGTGATCAACGTAGACTGGCGCCAGGCCGACGCCTTTTGTACGTGGGAGGGCAAGCGGCTGCCGACGGAGGCAGAATGGGAGAAGGCGGCGCGCGGGACGGACGGGCGGACGTATCCGTGGGGGAACGAGGCGCCGGACGCAGGGCTGCTGAACTACGACAGGAATGTGGGCGACACCACGGCGGTGGGCAGCTATCCGTCTGGCGCCAGCCCGTACGGGGTGATGGACATGGCGGGCAACGTGTGGGAATGGGTGAACGACTGGTACGGCAATGACTACTACCGCCAGTCGCCCAG
>CAIRNL010000495.1 GCA_903879975.1 uncultured Chloroflexota bacterium
ACGGAGACCACCTGGCCTTTCACGGCACAATCGAGGGAATGCAAGGTGGCACTGACGCGCTGGTAGCTGAAACCAAGACACGCATTGACGTGCTCGGACGTGGCAGCGGCTACGTCACGGCCTCCTGCAACCACATGATCGACGTGCCGCCAGAAGATATCGTCGCCATGTTTCGAAACAGCGGCGGGTTACCGACCGTGGGCGAAAAAGCAGTAGAGTGCAGAGAGTCACCAGTTGACAGAACGCTCGCTATATCTCTTGGAATACAAGAAACGTGTGGTCCACTTCACCATTGGGCTGGATAAAGTCCAGCCCTTTACCGATAATCACGCGCGATTGGTGGCCATTGGCGCGCGTGACCTTTATAAACCGATCATGTACGGTATGGGAGTCGTTATCGAATTTGATCCTGACCGATGGATAGAGCGACTTCAGATAGGAAATTGCCTGCTGCTGATCGTGTCCCCCTTGCTTCGTCTTGACCGTGATCCACTGAAGTGCGCCTTGCTGATGAGCAAGTTCAATGTGCGCGCCGAGCCGCCTGATAATTCGGTCTCGATCGTCCAAATAGCGATCGCTCACCTCCATGCCACGCACTGGCTCTGCATAGAATGAAGAAAAGTATTCCGCCTCACTGTGCGTCCTGCCGTCTGGCCGAACCTCAACGACCATTGTGCCGCCTGGCTCACGCAATTCCGCAAGTTCCACCACTCGACCATTGTAGTCTTTGAGCGCGTTCCAGGCTTTGATCACATCAGAAGAGCGAGTTGTCATGTTGAGTTGATGCGCCGCCTCACCGTTCAGCACAAACAGGCTTCCATTCGATTGCTTGACGGCAGTCGACATGGGTGTAGCCGGATCGATGACTGCAAGCCAGGGAAGACTTCGGCTGGTTTGCCGCAGATCCAATCCTCTGCGCATCAGAAGTCTCAGGTGCGCAGCCATCAACACTCCGGTTCCACTCATGTCCGCCTGGTCTGGTAATTCGCGAAGGTAGAGGCGCACTTTCACATGGCGGATCAGCAATTGCTGCAGTAGATCGAACCACGTTGCGCCATCAGCATTTGGACCCTCCACTGACATGCTGTCGACGGACAGCATCACCTCCTGTTGTGAGCGCTCTATCGTCTCCCATAGCCACGCACTCTGGTTGACGGCGGCAACGGGATGCATGCCATCACTTTCGCCATGCAGGGTCTGCTGGAGATCGGCGTCCAAGGCGCGCAGGAATGCAAGAACCGGGCTTCGATCCAACAGGTGGTGCTCATACTGGTTGCCATATTCCCGCAGACAGCGATAACAGGACTTCTCGCAGTTACAACTCACAATCTCAATCGCAGCAGCAATCACTTTGTTAATCTCGTGGTGGATGCGTTTCACGTGCCCAGCGCCACCCGGCACCTTGTCGTAGAGCACGATAGATTGGCGCCACTTTGCGCCAGCCGGTTCGGGAAACAGCAACCCTTCGATGTCTCTGCGTTCAATCTGCAATGCATGGCTTGCCCCCTGGAGAATCGCATAGGTCAGCGACAGCCAGAACGACAGATTGTCCGGTTCGGGCAACACAATATGTGGCGTGCTGGAAAACCTCATATGGAGGGTATCCGTATCCTGTTTGAAGCCCAGCGCATACTTGGCATCACGTGGCATCACGCCGGTGCAGGGCTTGCCATTCAGCCTGCCGTCACATTTGTTGCCGCGCAGTTGTTTACCACAGGTGGGGCAGATTTTGAAGCCGCCTCCATTCAGCCCTTCATTGACGTACAGCAGTGCCCCGGCACGATCGTAACCCAGCGCAAGAACCTGGCTGACGGGGTGCGTATCAATCTGCCGGGGAACCAACGCGGACCGCATCAGGTTTAGCTGGCGATCGACATACTGTCCGGCCGGCTGCCCACTGTCGTCGTTGGAAGCACGAAAACCATCCGGCTGGATATACTGATACTG
>CAIRNL010000496.1 GCA_903879975.1 uncultured Chloroflexota bacterium
AGGCACACCGGCGCCTGCCCATGCGCACTGCTCACTCTCCCTGCCAGAGGCATCGGCGCACCAGAAGTTTTCGCAGCTCACTGCCGCCGCGCCCCTCAGAATCTGCTTTGCTGTGCAAATTCCAATCCCGCTCTAGATCAGCCACAGCCTGAGCGATCTCTTGCAGTTCGGGAACACGCAACTGTTCCAGCCGCTCCTGAATCTGGGTGGTCACCCGCCTGGAGTCTCGGAAGTCAGGCGCATAGAGGTGATTGTATTCCAACGCCAACAGATACTGCTCGGCGAGCTGTCTGATCTGGTTCTGTGCCTCTTCTGGTCGAGACAGCCGGTCACGGAAAGTGTCTCCACTGGACCTATACTGCTCAAATACCAAGTTGCCGTACAGCATGTGGAGCTTGGCGACCCGGGTCCACAAGCGTCGGTTTATACGGTCCGGCGCAATCTCTGGCCTCTCACCCGCTGGGTTCAGCCGGTATTCTGCAGGGACCTGCTTGAGCGCCGCTGCAATCGCCTGCTTAACTGGCGCATAATCGATCTGTTCAGGTCGCCCCTTCCGCTCCACAAAGTCAAGCCAGGCGAGATTTGACCGTGCATCCAGCTCGTGAAATAGCATGTCATTGGCGTGGGCACGTTCAAAGGCATCCTTCAGATACTCCCTGCTTTCTGTAGCCAATCTTCGCACATCATCGCCAGGGTCAGGGTGTATGCGACGAACGGCCAACCAGTCCCGCAGGCAGCACCCTGCCTCGATACGTGCCTCGACCTGGCGCAGAGGTTCCCCCAAATCATCAAAGATACGAATTGCTTCCTTGTTGTATTGGTCTGCTTTGCGCAGATCGCTAACGCGCTCCTGTACGGATTTCTCCTCTAACGCATTTGACGCACTCCCTCTGCGCAAAATTTCGGCAAGCGCCAGCAGGGCCAGCCCAACGCCCCGCCGGTTCTCCAGAGCTCGGAATATCGCCAATGCCTGCGTACAGTGTCCCTGGGCCTGTGGGTACTGGCCTTCTGCCAGTTCAATCAAGCCCAACGTATTGAGGCTCAAGGCGATATGGTCGCGAAATCCGATCTGTCGACGATTCTTCAGCGCCTGTGTTGCCATATCGATCGCGTCATCAATCTGGTTTAGCACACCGTAAACATACCCGAGATCGTTTTGGGTGTAGGCCAACTCGACCCGCATATTTACTGTACGCCACAGCGCAATCGCTTTTACATATTCAGCGATCGCCTTCTGGTATTCTTCACCAGCCCGGTAGTGGTAGCCCAGCACACGGTGGCCCATAGCGCGCACCGCCATGGCACGCCATTTCACCAATGCGCTCTCGTTCGACCAGATGCGAGAGGAATCCTCTTCGCTGACATCGATTTCGGCAAACTCGGGCTGGCGCAGAAGGTGCTCCAGCGCTGCAATTCCCTCTGTCAGCAGGCGTTCTGCGTTGGCCCGGCCGGTGGGGTCACCGTGCAGCGTCTGCGCATAGGCCTCCCAAAAATTGATCGCCGTCCTTGTGGTTGCCCAGGTGTGGCCGCTACGATCCTCTCGATCGAGCTGCTTGCGCGCCGCGCTGGCAGCCTCACTTGCCTCCTGGTATCGATTGCCCATGGCAGCACGCACGACGGGTCTGACCAGAATCTCGCTCGAAACGAGCGCCCGCGGAATTCCACCCAGCCGGTCCACTCGGCCGTCAGGGTCATTCTCGTTCCAAAACTCCTGCAGCACCAGAATCAGTTGGGTATCCAACAACAGATCTGCGCTGTAAGACGCTTCACGCATATAGCGATAATAGCGCATGAAGCCACGCGCAGGCAGCTGTGCCAGGCGATAATAGACCACATCGACCAGCAAAGTACTTCGTTGCTGGTAAAGCTGCTCCAATCGCATGCTGTCTAGGGGTGTCGCTCTTGACGCGTCAACGTCTGCAAACACTTGATCGATGCGAGCTTGGATTTCTTTGATCTGCTCGTCGTAGTGCTTGACCGCTGCTGCGTAGACGTCCCGCGCAGCCACGACCTCGCTTGGCTCGCTGTACACATGGCGGCGCAGCATGGCATACATTTCATCGTGTAAAAAAATTTTTTGATCGGCGGGACGTTGTTTGACAAACGAGAGCGGGCGGACACGCTCAAGGAAGCCTTGGGCCTCCCCGACCGAACACTCCATCGCAGCGGCCAGAAGCGCCGGGGTCACACCTTTGGGCAACCGTCCCAGGGCCGTGACGACGGCGCCCAGATCCCCCTCCGTCTCCATGATGCGCCGGATGATCGTGGCTTCCAGATCGTGCAGATCGTTCAGCTCCTCGATTGTAAAAAATCGCTGGGGGTGAGTCGTGGCCAGGTCAATACAGAGGGCAAGCAGAATCGGGCGCCCATGGCTGGCGTTGAACAGCTTTGTTTGAACCTCATCCGGCATTTCACGGAGCAATTGTGCCACACCCCTTACGCCGGCGTCCCCCGACTGCTCAGCACGGGCTTGCACAGCCTTCAGATATTCGATAGTATCTCCGAAGTTGAACCCTTCCAGTTCATGGTCGACGACAACGACTGAGTCGTCTTGTCGCAATGCCTTGGGCATCAGCGTTGTGCGAATCAAGGGTCGCCCTGCGGCCAGCACGGTCACATTGCCCCAGCGCGGCAAAGACTCCAGCAGCCATTCCCAGGACTCGGCGTACTGCAGCTGCTCTGCCTCATTGGACTCGCCACGCAGGGTCTGGTAGCAGGCACGTTCGACCGTA
The DNA here is from genome assembly GCA_903879975.1 of uncultured Chloroflexota bacterium. Classification (GTDB taxonomy): domain Bacteria; phylum Chloroflexota; class Anaerolineae; order Caldilineales; family Caldilineaceae; genus Caldilinea. The sequence continues at coordinate 2,733 of CAIRNL010000496.1, forward strand.
TCCAGCGCCATGACCACGGGCCTGTCGGCCGCAATGGAACGAATCTCTTCCGTGAAGCAATCGAGAGCCCTCTGCTGCTGTTCCTTGACGCCGATCACGTCCCCAGACAGACGAATTCGAGTCAGTTGATCGTACTCGGAACGAAATCTCGACAGGGGGTGCAGCGGAGGAGTCAGCACGCCATACAGCGCATTTGCCAGCCCGAGAGGGGTATGATGCTCGAGGTGGTACAGGTCCACCAGGTCGCTCGCACACAGCAGGCGGGGATCGGGTTGCGCGCGCAGTCTGTCCAGCACAGCCGTCAGCATGCGTGTCTTGCCGTACCCCCCGTCGGCGCTGACAAAGATCAGCTGCGGTGTGGCGTGTTCTCGTGTGAGGACTTGCGCCACAATCTGGTCGAGCTGTGCCGCTCTGCCGACATGGTCTACAGAGAGTGCGCCGCCAAAGGATTCGTTCACGGTCAACTCCTTCTCGCTGTTCGGGATGGACTCGGCAGGATCAAACCACTGCAAGCGGTTGGTTCAGCGCATCGCGGTGCTTCTGCGCCCGCTCGGTGAAGCGTTGGGACTGGACCTGGTATTGCTCAGCCCATTTCGTGTACATGGCTACGGCCGCTTTTTGCAGCTTTCTCCAGATCTCCGGCTCACAGACGCGCAGGTATTTCTCCAGCACGGGCCGTACCGAATCGTGGATCTGGTAGCGTCCGCCAGTAAACGCTATCAGCTTTGTTTCCAGCAAGGAAGACATCACGTCGCGCGCCTCTTTGGGGGACAGAGATCCGGCTGATGTGTACACCGGCAGTAATTGTATGATCTCGGCCTCCTTGAAACCGTCCAAAATACAGAGCGCTTCAAAATATTCACGAGTTTTCTGGCGTTGTTTAGCGTTAGATCCAGATAGCGCCAGCAAAGTATCCACAATGTGGCGAAACGATTGGCAATATGATTCGATCCGAGTTGGGTCTGCAGGTAGTCCATTGCTCCCTGGCTGGTAATCCTGCACGAAGTCTGCAAGGAGTCGAATGGCCAGCGGGTACTGGCCACCCAACCATCTGACCGTTCTGGCGATGGCCGCCGCCTGCGCTTGCTCTACATTCAACGCAGCGCGGATCAGTTCGGCAGCAGGGTCCATCTGTGAGTCGCCCGTAAACGGTGTCAGGTGAATTGCATCGTACCGGTCAGGCGACAGGGATAAATTCATGCTCGGCGGCAACTCTCCTCGGCCTGTCAGAATCAACAGGCTGCGCTCCAGCGCGGCAACCGGCGCCAGTAGATACGCTTCGAGCAATTTCTGCAAGGGCGATGGGGATTCCATGTACGAATCAACAATTAAAACAAACAGCTGGTTTGTGGAACTCCTGCTGCGCAGGAGTTCCACAAACCAGCTGCTGCACTCGCTCAGATCGTACGTGGAGGGAACCTCCTCCTCAATGTACAATTTTACCAGCTGCCTCAGCAGGCTGAGAACGGCATTTGGAAAGTCTTGTTCAGTGTCTTGCGCTGGCGTCTTCACTGCAAATTCGCGTGCTTGCAGTGTCGTATTTGGAAGGGGGCACCCGGCCAATACCAGGCAGGACTTCAGCCAATCCTCATACTTGGAGAAGACGGTTCGATGCAGATATAGAGAGAACCAGCTTTTGCCGGCACCGCGCTGCCCGTGCACTGCAATCACTTTGCGGGGCAGGTTGGCCTGCGCCCTGCGTAGTTCGAGCCGTGCGCAGATCTGCTCGATTTCAGCGTTGCGGTCGACAAAATGACCGGCATGATACGAAAATGCCTCGGACACGTGCTTTTGCTCCTCTTGCAGGGCTACCTGCTCTCCTCTGCAAAGAATCAATCCAGCCAGAGCTGACTGGATTGATTCGTACGAAATTCAAGTTCGATGGTCCGCAGGGCTTTGTCGAGGTCGGCATGCTCAATATGCCCACCTGTTCCTCCCACCCGCAGCCAGTGCTCGCGCAGTGTCTGCTGCGTCAGCCGTAACACATCGCGCGGCCGCCGCGGAACCCGGCCTACGAGCAGTGTCTCCAATCCCTCGACAAAGTCTGGCCCGGTAAACGCATCAAAGGTGGCAAGCCGGTTGCCGCTGGCCACCCGGATACGCAACTGTACCATTTCGATCAATCTCTCCTGAGTCCAATGGAGAGTATAGTGATCTGCGATCGGCAGACCGTCCGGCCGGCTGGACAACAGGCGTTCGATAGGATAACGGAGGTCTGAAGCCATGAATGCCTTGAGCCAGACCTGGGGTCTGGGTCGAATGAGTTCACCTATGCCATACAGCCAGCGCGTCACTTCGGAACGCATAGCGGCAAAGCCGCTGAACGTATCGACTGCATCCACTAGCAGCAGCACCGAACGAAACTGCAGCGGCCCACAGATCAGGTCGATCAGTTCCTCAAGCACACTCTCCAGGGTTTCAAGTGTTCTGGGCTGGCAGGAAGCCTCGATGGCGGCATTCTCGAGAAACGCTGCAAACATCCTGGTGTGTGTGCTGTCTGACATGGAGACATGCACCCAATAGTTGGGGACCAGTACATCAGCAAATTCTGCCGCCGATCCACTGTCACGGAGGCGCTGCAGAAGATACTCCGGAGCGGCTGCAAGATAGGAACGAAAACAGCGGCCCAAAAAACGACGCTGGCGGTCGGAGAGATCACACAACCGGGATGGCTGATAGAACAGCCCGGCCCCGAGCGATGCAACCGTTGACCGCAACAACAGCTCCATCAGGACAGCTTCAGAATCGACAACAAGATCGCTGGGCCGCTGTGGGGTCACATAGACTGGGAGTGGGTGGGGGCTGCCCAGCATGGCCCAACAATTCTGCATCAGGTACATGCGCAGGGCCGACTTTCCCCCGCCCGGCGGCGCCCAAAAAATACTGTTTTGATCGTCTAGCACTGTCCAAGACAAATCAAATACCACCATGTACTCGCGCAGGCGACGATCCTGGAGCGCCTGAAGATGCAGAAACGGCTCCGGAGCGAGTCCTAACGAGGTCAGGCTCGCTTCCAGCACTCGATCAGTGCTTTTTGTAGTTTGTCGCTCGACCATGTGTGTACATCCAGGACTTAGGGAATGATGGTATGTACATCGTTTTGAAAACGTAGGATAGCAGAATTTTAATTATACCCACCTGCATCAATTGTTTCAAATTGCCGCGGATGGCCGCCTCTCCTGAGTCAATTGAAAACGCCTCCTGAAAAAGTTCGCAGATTGCTCACAGTCGGCTCACAGCCCCGCCAGATGGAACCTGCAGACGTACACCGTTGCGGCGATCGATAATGATGTAGACCGGTTCATGCGGCAGCGGTTCGATACCCTGACGAAGGCGGTACACCACATTGTCGAACGCAGCTTTCCAGATTTTAGGCTCCTGGTAGCTGGCGTCCCCAGGGTGCGGTTCCTGGGCCAGCCCTTCCAGCGCGTGGTAGTACAGCTCTGAACGCGTGCAGACCTGGCCCATTTTGTCGTAGAGATAATCGAGCAAACGTATCGATTGTGGGGAAAGTTGGGGGATCGGACTGTGGCCGATCAGAATCTGCCTGCTCTCAGCATCGCGATAAATTCTTGGGGGTGAAATCCGGCACACCTGCTCGCACTCCTTGTCGCTCAGCGGATGTTTCTCAGGGCGACGGCTGTAGGCAACCACATAGGGCGCGGCAATTTCAAGCCAGCCGCGCGGGAGAGCACCGCCGTATTTGCGCAGGAGATTCGACAAAAAAGATTCCTGACAGATCTCGCGCATCCCCGAGATCGATCTGCCGAGCGCCAGAGCGACCCGTTTGTTGAGAATTTCGTCCAGCTCTGGCTCTGTCCACTGCAGTTCCGCCACACCTACTCGATAGCTGGTCACAGCACGGCTTGAAAGAACAAGATCACGATGGTGCCCAGAGACCATCATCTTGATACAAAACCCGTCGATCTCAAACAGGCCCAGTGTGCCCAACAGATGCCCAAGCAGCGCCGCTACACGATGGGGGTTGTCTTGGCCGTTCCGTTCAAAATTATCTATCAGCAGCCACACCCCCTCGAATCCTGCCAGCTGCAACGACCGCGTCAATTCGGCGAGCACTTCGATCTCGTACACCGGCTCTCGGAAGACATCTGGATACGTGTCCACCAGCAAGCACTGCAGAGCCGCTTGAGCGCCTGCTCCGTGCCGCTCTGCCATATCTGCCGCCACAAATTCCGGACCCTGATTCAACCAGCGCTGGCAGAACCAGCCCAATAGCCACCGTGCAGTGGCCGATAAAGCCATGAATCGATCGGGGGTACCGGCAGCCCACCCGACGATCCTCGTCGCAAACGCGCGCAGGATCCCCCCCATGACGGGTTGGTAGGCAGAGAGACTGTCGGAAAAGACGCTATCTGAAGTTGGCTGCCAGTCGATCACAAAAATGGGGGCGGAGGATCTGCTTTCGGCATCCGATTTCAGAGCGGATCGGAGAGCGGTCTTGCCCGATCCGCTGCTGCCCAGAACAACCCAAGACTGCATTTCGACAAGATATCCGTACACAGGCGGCGGCACAAAGGCGTCCAATAGCCACGGCTGTTCTTGCTCAGCGTGTAAAGAGCCGAAATGTGGGAAAAGGCATCCTGGAGATTTCATCATCGGTTTCTTCTACGTCTCGGTACCGGTCAGTACCTTCTCGATGCGCTCAGGGTCAAGCCCCTGAGAATCAGGTCCGTCTTGTACATGCCGTTGGATGATTTGATTGCCGAGTTGGAGCAACTTGCCCAGCGATCCGCCTGCCGCTGCACACAAACGCCGGTGGTAGTCTGTCTCAATGGGCAGAGCATACACAAAGTTGTCCAGCTTCGCCCCAGGCAGGGATGACAGAGAAGAAACAGAGAGCCGGTCTCCCAGAATACGCTCTAGCTCTGCGCTATCCCATCTCGGTGGTGCCACAATCGGTACATAGCCCGGCAGAGCATCCCGTGAAAATCCACCGTAAGTGAACAGTGCAATCGACACGGAGCTGTCCTCGAGCAGATTGACCAGGTCTGCCAGTTGCTTGTCATCTCGCTTGACATTCCCATACAAGTCTATCAGCATAATCAAAGATTTTGAAGTGCCCCGTGGCCGGAGCGAATACCACTGTCTGAGTTTGGTGTGATTGAATACACTGGGCATCGACTGCTGTTTGAGCAAATTTGCCCACAAAGATTCGAGCGTAAGATGCAGTTGGGTGCGTACAGGTTCACTTTTCGATGCCTTGGCGTAGATCTTCTGGAAAGCGACATTCAGCGCGGCACGTACGCCCTGTGGTGTCCGATAGAACAATCCGAGCAGTTCAGCCAATTGCAGACTTGATTTCAGTCGTGAATCATTGCTGCGATCCTCTACGAAACTGAAGATTTCCTCCGGGTAGAGGGTCAGAAATTTGATCCAGCCTGCAGCCAGACTGTTCAAAGTCAATTCACTGAGTGTTTCTGTTTGGGCGCCCGGCTCTTTGATACACCACACAGGGAAAACGGATCGAGAATAGGCATGAACAAAGCTCGACAGGGCTATCGCAAAACACTCGGATTCGTCCTGCGCATCGATCACCCAGGCCGGAGGATATGGCTCCGCAAGAATACCCGCTGCTAAATTTTGGACGCTGTCCAGATAGGGTGAGAATGGGTTCATCCGGAAACCTGCACCCCGCAACCACGCGCGGGTAGCGCCGTCCTCGCGCGCAAAATTTTGCAGGATCGGTAGTTCGAGGGTGGATAGCACGTCATCGGGCGGATACCGAGGGCTGGTGTGAGCGGACAGTTCATTAAACTGATCTATAACTGCTGGAGGGAGTCGAATCGCTACTCGCCGTCGCTCGACCGGTTTCCATTCTGCGAACATTTGTACGTAGATCTGCATCTCCGGCATAAACGGTTGTCTGGATGGAGCAAAAATTCGCCGCAGCACATCGGCGAGTACCGGGGCTAGCAGTTCACTGTATCGTCCCTGATTGATCCCGCTGATCGTGGCAGTCAGTTCAGTATGGTCTATCTGCTCCCAGTTTGCCAGCTTGCGCAACGAACAGTGTGGGGGAATTTTCGACGATTCAATCTGCCAACGCGCCAACCACTGCTCCGCCCTGCCTTCTCGGTCATGTCTTTGATGTTCCAATTGCAAAAACTCAATCACATTGTGCAGAGCAGTCCGATAGGTCGTGGACTCATCAGAGGCACGTCCGCCTACTTCGTGGAAAAGATATATGGGATCAACGGCTTCACTCAGGTCGTTGAGACTGTTGAGCCACATAGGAGTTGGTGCAAGCCAGCGTTCACGTCGTCTTTTGAGAAGCCGGTCTACAAGCGGCAACAGCTCCGTAGCAGGTGTGATTTGAATCGCAGTGAGTTCCTGCAGCACACCCTCGTTGTGTTGGCGTTCACTTTCCGCATAAAAGACCCCCACCGTGAAGAGGATTGGAATGATCCATGACAACGATATCAACAACAGACGCAGCAGTTGTTCCCAGTCATTTTCAACTGGGATCGATCGCGAGAATTCGATCGGCGCACCGTCCAACCGATTCACTCGAACCCGCAGCTCAAGCGGCTTTTCAGCCTTTTCTATGCCTGGGTGTGTCGAGAGCAGGTAGTCCAGCCTCATTTTCCCCTTTTTTACCAGGGGATCGTCAATCTCGGATGCGGGTTGGTCGCTCGCGGAACGAAGCAGATAGCCGTACGGCTCTACTGAGAGGGTGACAGTAGCGGTCAAAAGTTCTCGAGGCACCAGCGATCCATCCGTTTCTACCCATACCCCGATCGCGTACACGGATGGTTTTGCGTCGACAAACTGAAGCTTTTCAGGGTATGTAACACATACCCTGGTCTGTGATGGGCCAGACATGGGCCTGCAATCTGTCTCACCGTTGATTTCAGATTGGATTTGCAAAACAAGAACAACAACAAAAAAAATCAATCCTGATACAAGAATCAATCCTGATACTAGCTTAACCCAAGAAAGACGAAGTGGACGTAGCATCGGCTCAGCCCCTCTACAATATTTTCCTAGCTGTTGCTTCTGGCTACACCACAGGTCAGGGGAGGCGCATCCGTTTTAGATGCACTCCATTCGGCAGGCTGCATTTCGGCGGTAGTAGCGTTTGGGATTGTGCCATACATCGGGCCGCGGTGCAATTCGCCCTACATGGGTACAGGTGCCTGACTCGTGGCGCCTGCCCCTGCCACAACAAAAGAGGGGGACGTCCACTCTTTATCGCCTCGCTCTCCCCCCGCCCGCCTTCCAAAAACCCAGAAGACCAGCAATCCAGGATCAGGGCGAGCGGACACACCGGAAACCGACGTTAATGTCCCAGTTGCCGGGGTCGTCGCTGTCTCGGTAGGCGGAGCGCACGCCGTAGCCATAGCCGAGCCACGACCCGCCCCGCAGCACACGTCTTGTCCCCATCCCCGTCCCCTGCGGGTTGGCCCTGGGCGACCGGCGGTAGTAGTCCTCGTCGTACCGGTCGTTCACCCACTCCCACACGTTGCCCGCCATGTCGGCTACCTCATACGGCGATTCCCCGGCAGGAAACATGCCGACCGGAGACGTGCCCCCGATGCCCGTATCCCGCATGTTGCAGCGCGCTGCGTCGAAAGCGCCTTCCCAGGGATACTCACGTCCGTCCCGCGCGCCGCCTTCTCCCACTCCGCCTCGGTGGGCAGGCGTACGCCCGCCCACTCACAAAATGCCTGCGCGTCCTCCCGCGACACATTCACCACAGGGTGGTTTTCTTTGCCGTGCGGAATCTTCCCACCCTTCCAGTGCTGCGGCGCCGCGTGCCATGTTGCCTCCACAAACGCTGCATCCTGCGCGTTCGTCACGAGGTGCCTGGTAATCTGGTACGCGGACAGATGCACCCGGTGGATCGGCTTTTCTTCGTCGTACTCATTGCTCCCCATCGTGAACTCGCCGGCCGGGATCGGCACCCATTCGAGTCCCAGTTGCTCCAGCTGCAACAGTGCTCGCAGTCTGGCTTCTTCGTGGGCAGCTACTTCGATACTCATCGACACCTATCGTCCCACGCTGGGTGCGCTGCTCCGGTGATCTACCTGACCGCTGCCCAGCTGCTCCGGATCCACAGCCGTCCGCCTGCCGAGACCGGCGACACAGCCGGCGTGCGTGATCTCGACCTGTTGGAGGCTGCCGGCGCCAAACCCCAGCCCACGCTCGACGGCGGCGAGCGCTATCCTGACGTTCACGGCAAGGCTGCCGCAGTGATGGACTCGCGCGTCAGCAACCATCCTTTCGTGGACGGCAACAAACGGGGGGGGCATCACCGCCGCAGCGCTTGTTTTGCAGCGCAACGGGCTCCATCCGCCCCGCCCCACCATCCGAACCCCGACCGTCAGGGAGGCCTCTTCCTCTGCGTCATGCGTCGGGCGGGCGCTCCAGCGGCGGGGCTGTGGCGCTGAAGTCGGCGGCGACGCGTCCGGCGTAGCGGCTGACCAGTTCCTGAACACGCCCGTAGTCCGCTGACGCCACGATAAAGCCGACGTGGTGCCTCTTGTGCAGACGCCAGACCAACTCGGGGTCATGGTAGGCGGAGGTGTCCGGCCACTCCTGGCGTGCCAGCGATACCACCAGCCCGGCATAGTCGCTGCGCAGATCCGGCAGCCCGTAGCGCTCGCCGCGCACATCGGCCACGACAGTGCGCGCCCATTCGGCCCACGGGTTGATCTTCGTCGCATACTCGACCAAGCGATCGATGCCGGCTCCGCCCACGCGCGCGGCAATCTCCAAAAAATAATATCGGCCGTCTTCGTTGCTGCGGATAAACTCGGCGTGGGTGACCCCGTGTGCAAGACCCATGGCTGCGATCACCTGGCGGTTGACTGCCTGCAGCGCTGCTTCCACATCGCTGCCGTGCGGTACCGTGCTGGAGACAAACACGCCGCCGCCGTGGTAGACCGCCATGGGCGGCAGGCCATAGCGTTGGGCTGAGGCAAAACGCACCTCGCCGTCCCAAATCACAGAGTCGACGTGGAAGACATCGCCGGGCAGAAACTTCTCCAGCAAAAAATAGCTCTGGCGGTCGCCCAACTCCTGGAGCAGATGCCACAGATCGCCCTGCTGCTCGATCTTGCGGATGCCCATGGCGCTGGCTTCGGAGCGTGGCTTGAGCACCCACGGCCCGGGCACACGGCCAAAATAGTCGTGGATGGCCGCATGGTTGAAAACCGGTGTGAAGGCTGGCACCGGCACGCCCATCTGGCGTGCGCGCAGGCGCATGGCCAGTTTGTCGCGGAAAAAGCGGGCCTGCGATGCCCCCATGCCCGGCAGCCGGAAGTGCTCGCGTAGGTCGGCGGCCGTCTCCACGTCGTAGTCGTCGAGTGGCACGATGCGGTCGATGGTCCGTTCGCGCATCAGGTAGGCAAGCGAGTGCGTGATATCGGGCTGGCGTGCCAGCGTGGGAAAGGGCAGCATGAAAAACTCGTCGATCGCGTGGCGCGGCCACCCTTCGTGCTCTTGCTTCTGCGTCGTTACGAGGATAGTGTGGCAGCCCTGGCGCTTGGCCTCTTCGATCAAGGTCCCGCCTTTGAAATAACTGGCCAGGCAGAGAATAGTTGGCGCCATGGATCGGGTCCTTCGCTAGCAAAGAATGAGTTGCCCCAATGCTACCGGACTTTGGGCAACGTCACAAATCACCATAATCTCTCCCAAAGGGGCGTACCATTCAATGGTACATCCTCTCCGGTTCATCCACTGGTACGGAATTGGCGCTTGAAGTGTGCAGCACGTCTGCCATCATGGAGACGAACAGACACAACGCTTCGGTCCGATTCACAAACCAGGAGGATTTTTATGAAATGCCATCAGTTTGCCGGGAAATTGGCTGCTCTCGCCCTCATCGCTTCATTCGGGCTTAGTGGGTGCAGTGGCGCCGGCCATCCCTCATCGGCGCCGGCCGCTGCGCAGCACAATGCAGCAGCCATGGCTGCGCCCGCTGCGCCCTACTACCCAGATGCTCCCTCGGATATGTTTTTCGAGGAGTATGACATCCGTGGTTTTGTCACGGCGGCCAAGGACAACCTGTCGACCTTTGCTGTCGACGTGGACACAGGTTCTTACACGGTGGCGCGAAGTTATGTGCAAGACGGTTGGCTGCCGCCGGAAGATGCCGTGCGCGCAGAGGAGTTTATCAACTATTTTGCGTATCACTACCCGGTTCCCACGGCCGAAGAAACCTTCGGCATCACCATGGACGGCGCGCCGTCGCCCTTTGCGGACCGCCAGTCCAATCGCATGGTGCGCATCGGCATCCAGGGCTACCGCGTGCCCGCAGACGAACGACAGGATGTGGCGCTGACCTTCGTCATCGATGTCTCCGGCTCCATGGACATGGAAAATCGCCTGGGTCTGGCGAAGCGAGCGCTCTACCTGCTGGTCAATGAACTGCGCCCGACCGACAGCGTGGCCCTTGTCGTCTACGGCACCACAGCCCGCGTCGTGCTCGATATGACGCCGGTGAGCGAGAAGCAGGTGATTTTGAGTGCCATCAATCGTCTCTTTGCAGAAGGCTCGACCAATGCTGCGGCGGGACTTTGGCTCGGCTATCAGCTGGCAACAGAGCACTTCAATCCGGCTGCAACCAATCGGGTCGTCCTGCTCTCCGACGGTGTGGCGAATGAGGGGGTCACGGGACCCGGCGAGATTCTCGATATCATCGAGCGCCATGCGGCGACGGGAATCACGCTGACAACGGTAGGGCTGGGCATGGGCAACTACAACGACACGCTCATGGAGCAACTCGCCGATCAGGGGGACGGCTTCTATGCCTATGTCGATTCGATCGAGGAAGCAGAGCGCCTCTTCGTCGACGAGCTGACCAGCACGCTGCTGACCATCGCCAAAGACGCCAAAATCCAGGTCGAATTCAACCCGGAGGTCGTCGAGCGCTATCGCCTCGTGGGATACGAGAACCGCGACGTGGCCGATGACGACTTCCGCAACGATGAAGTCGATGCCGGCGAGATCGGTGCCGGGCACAGCGTCACTGCCCTCTACGAAATCGAACTGCTGCCAGGTCACACAGACCCGGATGCACTGGTTGCCACCGCTCGCCTGCGCTGGACGGAGATGGGCACCGGCGAGGTCATCGAGAGGGAGCAGCCCTTTACCGTCGGTGAACTGGCTGGCACCTTTGAGGAGAGCGCAGCTCGTTTCCAGCTGGCTGTGGCTGTGGCGGAATATGCCGAGTTGCTCAAGCATAGCCCCTATGCGTGGGAGGGCTCACTGGCCGATCTCAGCGCGGCAGTGGAGCGTATCGCTGACACCCTGACCGAGCAGGAAGGGGTGGCCGACAAGGACGTCGCTGAACTTGCCCAACTCATCTGGCTGGCCGAAAGTCTGGAAGAGTAGCGCGCTGCGCCTGCCGTTCGTCAGGG
>CAIRNL010000497.1 GCA_903879975.1 uncultured Chloroflexota bacterium
CGAACTGGTCAAGCTGCTGGAGACTGCTGGCCAGAGCACCAGCATCGCTCACATCGCCCAGGCCAGACAGGCGGCAGAAACTGCCTACGACCAGGCGCTGACCGCCATCGAGCAGGCCCAGTTGCCACCGCCGCCCGACGATCCGACACCACCGCCCATCATCAAGAAACGACGCGTTGTGGAGGTCAAGAGTCTGTGGTCAGGGGGCTTCATCGAGACGCCAGATGATGTGGAGAGTTTCCTGGCCAGGCTGCGCAGCGAGCTAGAGGCGGCTCTTGCAGCCGAAGAACGGGTGCAGATTAAGTAACGTGCTGGGGGTTCCACATGCTGAATAGCGTCCTCCTAAAGAACTTCGGCCCTCTGGAAGAACTAACGTGGTCTGGCCTGGGTACGATCAACCTGGTCATCGGTCGAAATGGTTCTGGAAAGACCTTTCTACTGAAAGCACTCTACAGCGCGATCCGCACGCTTGAAGAGTACAGGCGGGGTAATGACATACGCTCAGCCGCAGACATATTGGTTGAAAAACTCTACTGGACGTTCCAGCCCGACAAGGTTGGTGACCTGGTCACCAAGGGTGCCGACGGCGGGCTTCGTTGCCAACTCACGGTCGATGGGCGCGACTTCTCCTATCAGTTTGGTAAGGACACCACTCGGCAGATCGCAACACTTGAAAACCATGTCCAGCCACGCAGCAGCAACTCGGTATTTCTGCCGGCAAAGGAGGTGCTGTCGCTCCACCAGGTGATCCTGAAATCGCGCGAGCAGGACAAAGTGTTCGGCTTTGACGATACCTATTTCGATTTGGCCAAGGCATTGCAGACTCCGGCGATGAGGGGCAAGAATTTCAAAGCATTTGCGAAGTCTCGCAGCAACCTTGAGGAGATGTTTGGGGGGACCGTAGTCTATGACCAAACAACCAAGCAGTGGCAGTTCCAACAAGGTAGACAGAAATTTCCAATTGGTGTCACAGCAGAGGGCATCAAGAAGATTGCCATCCTCGATACCCTGCTCAGTAATCGCTATCTGAGCCCAGACTCCGTCGTCTTCTTCGATGAACCTGAATCGGCGCTTCATCCCGCGGCCATCGCACAGCTCCTCGGCATCGTCGGGTTGTTGGCAAATAAGGGGATTCAGTTTTTTCTGGCAAGTCACTCCTACTTCGTAGTCAAGAAGCTCTATCTCCTGGCGCAAGAGCAGGGACTATCGATTCCTGTGCTTTTGCTGGACGCTGACGGCGGCTACACCACTGCCGATCTCAAGGGTGGGATGGTCTCTAACCCAATTGTGGATGAGTCCATTCGACTCTATGAGCAAGAAGTCGAACTGGCGCTGGGGCAATAATGGTCACAATCTCAGATCCCTTTCGGCAACTCACTCTTTCTACACTTGATGCCTGTCTCCTCCTCGTCATTCATGGACATCAAGCAGATTGGCTGCCTCCTCTGAAGGATGCGCTCTCAAAGGCGCTCCACGCCACTGTCAAAACGTGGGGACTTGCACCATCTGCCGTGATTGTGCTGAACGACGAATTAGCCCGCCAACACAAACTAATCCAATAAGCGGTACACCTATGAACACTGCTCCCCTCAAGACCTACGCCCCTGCAGCCCGCCGCGCCTTCATCGCTGCGGTCAGCGCGCAGGCGGCCCGGCTCGGCATCAGCGCCAAGGGCGCGCAGCCGGCGCAGGTACAGGGGGATGTGCTGATCGTCGGCGGCCAGGCCTTCCCCGCGGCCATTGCCCAGGCCCGTCGGCGCCTGGTCGAGCGCATGGCCGACCACGGCTTCGACGCCACCTTGGAGGCCATCGCCTACACCTGGTTCAACCGCTTCGTGGCCATCCGCTATATGGAGTTGCACGGCTACTTGGACCACGGCTATCGGGTGCTGAGCCACCCCGCAGGCCAGGGCCGCCCCCAGATCCTCGACCACGTTGCCGATGTCGAGCTGACAGGTCTGGACCGCGACAGGGCCATCGCTTTGAAGCTGGACGGCACCAAAGACGAAGAACTCTACCGGCTGCTGCTGCTGGCCCAGTGCAACGCGCTGCACCAGGCCATGCCCTTTCTCTTCGAGCGCATCGGCGACGAGACCGAACTGCTCCTGCCCGCCAACCTGCTGCACACCGACTCGCTGATCCGCCAACTGGTCGAAAGCATCGACGAAGAGCAGTGGCAGGAGATCGAGATCATCGGCTGGCTCTACCAGTTCTATATCTCGGAGAAGAAGGACCAGGTGATCGGCAAGGTAGTCAAGTCGGAGGACATTCCCGCCGCCACCCAACTCTTCACGCCCAACTGGATTGTGAAGTATATGGTTCAGAACTCGTTGGGCGCGCAGTGGCTGGCGACCTACCCGAACTCGCC
>CAIRNL010000498.1 GCA_903879975.1 uncultured Chloroflexota bacterium
GCACGCCACCTGACGGGCGAGGAAGCCGGCGCCGCCATCCGGCTGGCCGAACGACTCCGCAACAATCGCTTCTTCCTCGATCAGACAGCGGCCAGCCGCGCCCTCACACTCGTCGGCCAACGCAAGCTGCCAGCGTGGCTGCGCGCCATCGACGGAATCATCGTCGACGAAGTGCAAGATCTCACGCTGCTCCAGATTGCGTTGCTGGCCGAACTCGCCCGCATGCGGGCCAGGGAGCGCAACGGACACATGGCGCTGGTCGTGGCCGGCGACGAGTCCCAGATCGTGCAGCCTAGCGGCTTCGACTGGGGCGTCACCAAGGATCTGTTGCGCGAAGTCTTGGACGTCAACCCGAGCGAGTTCGAGTTTCGCCACCAGCGGCGCTCACCCCGCAATCTGGCCTATCTCATCGATAACTCGTGGAATTTCTACGTCACTTTGCCCAAGATGCTGCGTCCCAGCGCTAATCGGCAGAGCTTTCTCGACGACGCCGACGTGGAGCTGGCCGTCTCCACGCACCGCCCCGACGCCGCCGAGGAAAACGGCCGGCTGCTCATTTGTCCGCTGCCAGAGCACCTGCGCACGGGCACCCAGGGCGCAGCCGGGCACTGGCAAACCTTCACCGAGGAACTGGCCGAACTCCCAGGACGAGCCTTGGTCGACCTCAGTGGCGTGCTAGCTGCCACGATACCGGCCGCGCAGGAGGGTAAGACGGGCGAAGTCCTCTTCTCAGCGCGCGAGATTAAAGGGCTGGAACGCAATACCGTGCTGATCCTGGGACTCAATGAGAGCTACCGCCAGGCCATGCGTCTGGCAGACATCACCGGTGACAGCCCGCCGCTCTTCGAAGCGCGCCGGCTCATGGACGAAATGCGCGTCGCCATCAGCCGCTCCACCGACAAGCTGATTCTCTTTGAGGAGCCTGACGCTGCCGTACTCGAGGCGCTGCACATCGACCATATTACCGGCCACCACACCATGACCTGGGACGCGCTGCGCGATCTGCTGCGCACCGAACAGATGTCGGAGATCGAGGTCGTCGAGGGCTATCTGGACGAAGTCGACGATCTGGCGGAACGCAGGCGCTGGGAGCAGGCCAAACGTCGCAACCGCCGCGCCTACGAGTTTGCCGTCCAGATCGAGGATCGCTCACTCCAGCGCGAAGCACAGGCGCAGTTCGTGCAGATTCATCTGCAGGAGGCAGACGACAACTACGAGCGCAGCCAGTTGGCCGCAGCGCTGGCACTCAATCTGGCGGCATACACATTGGCCGAGTCACTCGGCGATCCGGCGGTGCTGGACGAGGTAGAAGAGCAGGCCGCCACACTGCGCAGGGCAGTTGAGTCCGAGGTCATGCGCATTGTGCAGCTCATTGACGCCGATAAAGACGATCCGGCCGCCATCTTCCGCAAGATCGAACCCCTACGCCTGCTGGTCGAGGCCGTGCATGACGCGCGCCTGCAGGGGTTGATCGACGAAGCCGCCGTGGGCTCCGGCTGGCAGTGGGGCATGCGCCTGCTCAACAGTGGACCCGAAGCTGGCGCACAGTTGGCCCAGCTCTTCGACGAGTTGGCTTGCATCATGGAACGCCAGAAAGACAAGATCGGCGCTCAACTTGCCGCCGTCATTGCCCGGCGCTACCGTGTGCTTCCCCACGCGTCACCC
>CAIRNL010000499.1 GCA_903879975.1 uncultured Chloroflexota bacterium
GAACGAGTGGCGCGTCCGGGAGAGGCTTCGAGTTGGGACCTATCCACCAAGCGTACCGTGCTGGTGATCATGTTGATTGCGATCATTTTCGTGATCTACATCAGCCGCAGCATTCTGCCGATGATTCTGGTTGCTGGCATTCTGGCCTACCTCCTCAATCCGCTCGTGAATCTGGGGGAGCGCCTGCGCATTCCACGCACGGTAAGCACGCTGGTGATTTACATCCTACTGATCGTGATGCTGGTTCTGATCCCGATCATTTTTATTCCTGCTTTGATCGATCAGCTGCGTGCACTGGCCAATTTTGACGTTCCAAGCAATGCGCGCGCGTTTCTGCAATGGGCCAACGACACGATCCGCAGCCTGCCTGCAGAGGTGATTGTCCTTGGCTACGTGCTCCCTGTCGGCAGGACGATCGCGCAGATTCAAGAAAATTCGCAGGGTGCACAGTTTATTCCGTCAGTCAACGACATTCTCAGCTACATTCAGCAGGGGCTTTCCGCAACGACGACCGTCGTGACCAGCACGTATAGTATCGGCATCAGCGTGGTCGGCGCGTTTTTCTCCGGCTTCCTGGCCGTGCTGGTCACGCTTTTTGTCAGCCTCTACTTGACCATCGATGCACCGCGCATCCAGTCCTACATTCACAGTCTCTTCCCGCCGTCGTATCGTTCAGAACTGGCTGGATTGCTGCGCCGTATTGCCAATGTCTGGCAGTCGTTTCTGCGCGGGCAGTTAATTTTGAGCATCACTGTCGGTACGACTACCTGGTTGGCATTGACCCTGGTCGGGATGCCCGGCGCGTTGATTTTTGGCATCCTGGCCGGTTTGCTGGAGGTTGTGCCAAACCTGGGTCCGATCTTGGCGATGATTCCGGCGGTGATCACGGCGCTACTCCAAGGCAGCGATGTCTTGCGGGATGTGGGCATCAACAATCTTGGCTTTGCCCTCATCACGATCGGCATCTATTTTTTGGTTCAGCAGCTCGAGAACAACATTTTGGTTCCACGCATCATCGGGGACAGCATCAACCTGCATCCCATCGTCGTGATCTGCGCCGTAGCCGTAGGACTGACGACGGGTGGCATTCTGGGGGCGTTGCTGGCACCACCGATCGTCGCTACTTTCCGCGTCCTCGGCAGCTACGTGCATGCGAAGTTGCTCGACTATCCGCCCTTTGTCGGTAGACCGCTACCCGATCCGCGGCCCCGCACCTATCGACGCAAGGTGACGGGGCGAGAACTGGAGACACGCCGCGGACAGAACGCAGAGGGTGCCCCGATCGAAGCACCCTCTGCGGGTACGCCCAGAGTTGACTTCGATGCGAGTGCCCGGCACAACGCAGAGTCGGGCAACGGCAGCGGTGAGGGGGGAGCGCACACAAAAGAGCATTCGGCCAGTTCGCAGGCGCCGGTTTGACCGGGCTGCGCCGGCACGAATGCTCTTTTGGGGCTTGCCGCTGCCGCGCCGAACGGTTTAACGGCGGCGGTCTCGGCCTGCGTCGCGCCGATCACGGCCGCTGTCGCGCCGGTCGCCACCGCTGTCGCGCCGATCGCCACCGCGCTCGCTGCCACGTGCCGGCCTCGAACCACGATCGCGGCTGCGCGCCTCCTCGACGCTCCAGCCTTCCAGAACAGCCTGGCGGCTCAGACGCACCTTGCCGCCCGGATCGACGTCGATGACCATCGCGGTCAACTCGTCCCCCAGATTGGCGATGTCCTCTACCTTGTCAACGCGATAGTCAGCCAGTTGGCTGATATGCACCATGCCGTCGATGCCGGGCAGGATGTTGACGAAAGCACCGTAGGGTTCAACGCGCACAACGGTGCCGGTGTAGATCTTGCCGACCTCAATGTCTTCAGTCATGCGCTGCACATCGGCGAGCGCCTGCTCAGCATTGAAGCCCTCACCGGAGATATAGACGGTGCCGTCTTCCTCAATGTCGATCTTGACACCATAGTTTTCTTGCAGGCCACGCACGGTTTTGCCACCAGGGCCGATGAGCTTGCCGATCTTTTCTGGGTCGATGTGGAGGGTCAGGATACGCGGGGCAAACTCGCTGAGCGACGCGCGCGATTCAGGCAGGACTTCCAGCATCTTGCCCATGATGTGCATGCGACCTTCGCGCGCCTGCTCCAGCGC
>CAIRNL010000500.1 GCA_903879975.1 uncultured Chloroflexota bacterium
ACTGCCACTCAGGAGCCGACTGCCACTCAGGAGCCGACTGCCACTCAGGAGCCGACTGCCACTCAGGAGCCGACTGCCACTCAGGAGCCGACTGCCACTGCGAACATTACGACGACAGCACTGCCACCCTCCACCGAGACACAAGCCACGCTACAAGCGCCGGCCACCGCACCTGTAGCAGCCGAGGAAACGCCAGCAGCGGAAGCACTAGCCGATACGACGCCTCTGCCGGCCGATTTTGCCTTCGCGCTTGAAAACGCCAATGCCGCCGACGGCGAGCAACTTACCGTGTCCAACGGCTGTATCGCCTGTCATGGCTTGGTCGAAGGCCAGGCAATGGTCGGCCCGTCCTGGTACGGCGTCGGCACCCACGCCGCCACACGTGTTGCCGGCGAATCGGCGCCCTACTATCTTTACCAAAGCATCCTGGAGCCAAACGCCCACATCGTGGGAGGTTTCCCGCCTGACTTGATGCCCAAAGTCTATGCCGACACGCTGTCGACGGAGCAGATTGCTGGTATCGTTGCCTATCTGTTGAGCCTGCAAGTGGAATAGAACTTTGACCTACAAGCGGTTTGGATGATGGTTGCGGCTTTGCTAGAATCAAGTAGAGTATGCAATATGTCGCACCAGCGCAGATCCAGAGGAGACCGAACACGCAATGAAGGCGATGTTGTTTCTTTCCGGCAGAGACGAACCGGTGGCGGTCTTTGACGAAGTGACCGTCATCAAGATGAACGACAATCACAGGGTCAGCCCGGCGCGTGTGAGCTACAAGTCCAAGCAGCTCAGCCGCGGCAAGACCATGGTAGAGCTGTATCGCCATGAGAAGATGCGCCTGCAACTGGAGGATGGCCAGGAGGCAGACGTCCTGCTGACCCACTCCAGCCTCGACATGGAAGGCAACGCAGTCGGTGTCCTGCGTGTGCTGGGCGATTTCAGGGAGATTGTGCACGCCTGAGCCTGCCACCGGCGCTGTGGGAACTAGGTTCAGCGCGGGAACGTCTGAATGACTGGTACGGCCAGCCTGTACAGGCTGGCCGCTTTTTTGACCTGTTCCTTGTACAACGTGCAGCGAACGATGGATGTGTGCATATGATCCAGTCACCAGTGCCGACCCCGCAGGAAAATCTTCCATTTCCACCTGCTGTGTCCAGGCAGACGCAGCGTTCGCTTTTCTGGCCAGGATTTGTGGCAGGATTTGCGCTGTTGATGCTGGCCAGCTGCAGCGGTCTTGCCGTCGCTCTCGGATTCAACCAACTGAGCCTGGCCGAGATTCGAGGCAGCAACAGCGCATGGACGGCGCCCCCCTACACGCCGGCGCCCACCCTTCTGCCGGTTGCGGAAGCCGTCGACAGCGCGAACGTGTCGACCCGTTTTGCAGCGGAACAGGCCGTGCGCAACCTGACCGACAGCCGCGTCAACGTGCGTGCAACGCCGGGCTACCTCAGCAAGCCAGGTGACGACGTGATTGGGATTCTCCCTCCGGGCAGTGCGGCTCTGATTTTGGGCGAGAGCCAAATGGCTGACAACCTCGTCTGGTGGCGCGTGCGGGCAACCGTCGCCGACGGCCGCGCCGTCGACGGCTGGGTGGCCGAAGCCACTGCGTCGGGTGTACAGATCCTTGGGCAGTAGTTGACATTCTGGCGGAACGCGCCAAGGAAATAGGCATGATCATCAGCGCCAGTCGCCGGACTGACATTCCCGCATTCTATACGCCCTGGCTCATGAACCGCGTTCGCGCCGGGTTCTGTACAGTGCCCAATCCGTTCAACCGCAACCAGATCAGCCACCTCTCGTTGCAGCCGCAAGATGTGGCTGGCATCGTCTTTTGGACGCGCAACGCCCGGCCGCTGCTCGCCCACCTGCCCGAACTGGACGCGCGCGGCTACCGCTACTACTTCCAGTACACGATCCTCGACAACCCGCGCCTGATCGACCCCAAGACGCCACCGCTGGAGCAGGCGATTGACACCTTGCGGGCAGTTGCAGAGCATGTCGGCCCGCAGCGTGTCATCTGGCGCTACGATCCCATCGTCCTGAGCAATGTGACCGGTGTCGCGTATCACCTGGATCGCTATGCTGCCATTGCCGAGCAGTTGGCTAGCTGCACGATGCGTTCGGTCATCAGCGTGCTGGACCGCTACAAAAAGAGCGAAACTCGGCTGCGGCGCGTGGCCGAGCAGGGCATCACCCTTGCGGAGGAGCCGGTCGACGTGTGGCCTGGGCTGCCGTCGCTCATGACGGGATTGGTACGCATCGCTACGGCACAGGGGATCGAAATCGTGAGTTGCGCCGAGGAGATCGACCTGGTGCGCTACGGTGTGAGGCCGGGGAAATGTATCGACGACGATTTTTTCTTCGCCGCATCGGGAGTGCGCGTCAGCCGAGCGAAGGATGCGCACCAGCGCGCTGCGTGCGGCTGCGTCGTCAGCCGAGACATCGGCATGTACGATAGCTGTCTCTTTGGCTGCCAGTACTGTTATGCCACCTCCAGCTTTGCGAGGGCTCAGTCCCAGCACGCTCGCCACGATCCGCTGGCCTCGTCCTTGTTGGCATAGCGCCTGCCCGTGCCTGTCCGAACGGGGCAAGCCTGCGCGTTCTACTGCCAGGCGCCGGCACCCAAGCCTGCGGGCCGATTTTTGTGCAGCCCACCCAGCGCAGTGGACGCCCTGGCTGGAAGGGCAGAACGCACCGCCGACTGTGAAAATTCGTTGACACAAAGATGCATGTGCAGTACGATGCCATGCATTCCATCCTGGAAACGATGGATCCCTAGGGTTCTCCACGCCATGCATGGCGCCATCTCTGCCAAAGAATAAACTGGCCAGATACGCGGGATGCACCGGC
>CAIRNL010000501.1 GCA_903879975.1 uncultured Chloroflexota bacterium
CTATCGGCCAGCCGAAGTCGATCTGCTCGTCGGCGACCCGAGCAAGGCGAGCCAGAAACTTGGCTGGGAACCGTCGGTCGGTTTTCACCAGCTTGTGCGCATCATGGTCGACGCCGATATGGAGACGCTGCGCAGCGGCCAGCATACGCCCAATACGCCGCTCATCTGAGTGAGATCCACCGGATACTTCGTGGTATAATCCAGGCCAGCATCGTTCATTCTTGCCAGTCTGGAGCAACGCATGGCCACCGTGGATGCAAACCAACCCAGAAACGAACAGCCCGCCGGTGTCTACCAATCCGATCCGGCTGTGCAGGCAAACAAGCGCACCTCGATCGGATTGACAGCACACCGGGCCACTGCGCCCGAATCAGTGCAGCGCCCGCCCGATGCCAGGCTGCGCCTGTCGCAGTGGTGGTTGGTCATGTGCCTCGTCCTGTTGCTGCTGGCTGTAGGTATCCTCACTGTGTCTCGCACAATGGATCCGAACACCACATGGACGACAATGGACAATACGCTGACAGCCTGGCTTGGAAGACCATCGACTAGCGACAGCCCAGCCGAAAAAGTGGTCACCTACCTTGCCGATCGCTTCGACAGCACCGACTCATATCTGGCCACCTATACCGAACCTGACGTCTTCGCCGCCGCAGTGCTGCCCGCGCTGGGGGTCTATCGCCTGGATGTATGGCCGAATTACCTGGGCTGGAGTCGCGTCTCCGTGCCCGGTGCCACTGCCCTAGAGGTAGAGGCGTCGGTCACCATCGCCGCAGAAACGCCCGATGCTGCTGCGGGGATCATTGGCCGTTTTGCTGACAAAGGCGATTTTGTCTTCTTCGCCGTCGACGGTCGCGGCAATATCAGCGCCACACAATGGGTGGACAGCATCGCGACCCAGCTCCCTGTGCTGGTCAGCCAGGCAGTGCTCAACCCAGCCGGCAGTGCCAATCGTCTGCGACTCAACGACAACGGCAGCATCCTACGCTTCTACGGCAACGACATCCTGCTGGTCGAAGTGGCTGTGACGCGCACGGAAACACAGGGCGCAGCCGGTATCGGCGCACAAGCCACCGGTGCACAAAGCGTCACTGTCGACTTTCTTGAACTGCTCGTGACCGCACCTGCCGCTCCGTAGCTCCTGCCCATCAGTTGCCAGCATTCCTGTGCCGCTCCTTGACCTTTCACTCGCTTATGCTGATGAACGAACCTCTCCCAGCTCTGCTTGACGCCATTGATGCCGGTGACGACGAGCAAGCGGAGCGAGCCGCATTACGCCTCACTGTAGCCGACGAGCCAGGCCTGCTGGCACTGGCCCAGTCGGACGACAGCGACCGGCGTTGGTGGGCTGTGCGCGGACTGGCAGTATGTGGCGGGCCGCAAGCCGTGCCGGCTCTTCTGGCCAGCCTCGATGACAAGAACGCCGGCGTGCGCGCGGCTGCAGTGATGGCGCTGGCCGTTCTCCACCGCCATCTATCGGCTGCTGTGGAGCCGCACCTCCGTGAAGCTGCACGCCTGTTGGCCGATGAAGACGGCATGGTGCGCCAGGCTGCAGCCGACACGCTCGCCCAGTGCGCCGACGATGCAGTACCGGCGTTGGCAGAGGTGCTCTTCCAGGGCACACACCAGGGAGCACGCACGCGGGCCGCAGCGGCCCTGCGCAAAATCGCCACGATGAAGGCTGCCGCCGTGCTCTATCCCTTGCTCAACGATGCCAATCACATGGTGCGAGCTTATGCCTACGAGGGATTGGACGAGATGGGTCTGCTGGAAAACATTCTCGTGACACTGCAGTAAAACGGGGCAATGGTGCGTTTCCCTGCAATTTTGCGACCATGCTATAATGCACCCTATGCTTGTAGACCTCGTTATCCGCACCCGTTTTGAGACCAGCCATGCATAACCAATCATTACTCAATGCCGCTGACGTTTGCATCAACGGCCACAAACCATTGCGTATCCTGGCCGCCGGTGTCCTGCTTGCTGGGGTTTTTGCCCTGAGCGGTTGTGCGACCTCCGGTGCCGCCATGCAGTCGAACCCGAGCGCTGTAGTCGCCGATACAGGGATGCCCGCCTCGATCAACACCGTC
The DNA here is from genome assembly GCA_903879975.1 of uncultured Chloroflexota bacterium. Classification (GTDB taxonomy): domain Bacteria; phylum Chloroflexota; class Anaerolineae; order Caldilineales; family Caldilineaceae; genus Caldilinea. Next base: position 2,088 of record CAIRNL010000501.1, read on the forward strand.
ATTGAGCCACTCTCAGCCTACCAGCCGCCAGCCAGTGAAAAGGAAAGTAACTCACCGCTGCCCACACCCACGGCCACGCCTGAGAATGATGAGCCGCTGCGTGTGACGATTGATACGCAGGGCGTGCGTGTCAATCTGCGCAATGGACCGGGCACCTCCTTCGACATTGTGGCCAAGGTCAATCCTGGCCAAACCTTCGAGGTACTCAAACGCAGCGAGGATAACCGCTGGTACCAGCTCGACTCCAAGGTGAACGGTGTCAACGGCGACCCGATCGAAAGCGGCTGGGTAGCGGCCGAACTGGTACGCGTGGCCGGAGAGCCGACCGTCGATACGGTCGGCGCGACAGAACTGCTGCTCAGTTCCGATCTGGCGGTCAAGTGGGCGGTCGATTGGAGTTGCAGTTCCGATCGCTGCCAAATCAAAAGCTGCGAAGCCGAGGTCGGTGCGGTCGTCAACCGGCAGCCGAGCGGCGACTTTCTACCTGTTGAGCACACGGTAACGTGGGACGATTCCTGCTTCTCCACCGACGCCTGGACTTTCGAGGTCAACCGGAAGACGGGCGCGGAACGCACTGGCGAAGCGGAACAAAACTTCCTCTACAGTTACTGGATGGGCGCCAACCCTGGCGATGCAGTGGGCGTCTTCCCTTGGGGCGACGGTGAAGGTATCAAGGTCTCCTGCTCCGGGCCGCACTCCGTCGAGATCGAGGAGGGTGGTGGCTGGACGACCCTCTACGAAGGCAACGTCTGCCACGACATCAACACCGGCATGCTGGTCTACATGAACTACATCAAACGCTGGCTCTACACCGGCGATTACGACGGCAAGACCTATGCCCGGGCATTCTTCGGCGACAGTGAGCAGCTGGAACAGCGCCTGGTCGAAGCGAACACACGGCTGGCTATCGTAGAGAAGAAATAGAACGGCACCTTCGCATGCGCTCAGACTGTCAGGAGTATAATCAGTCGAAGTTACAACTGGATAACAAAGCACTTAACTGACTATGCGCGCCTGTGTCCGATAGAGTTCGACCATACGCTGGTAATGAGCAGGCCCCTCGCCCAAACGGTCAGTCTGCACCGCGCTGAGCGAACCGCGCACGGCGCCTGGCACACCCGTGACGAGCACGGCTTCCGGCAGGCGACTGTTCTCGCGCACAACGGTCCCTGCTGCTACCAGGGTGTGCTTGCCGACGCTGGCCCCGCTCAACACAACGGCACCCATGCCGATCAGTGCGCCGTCGCCGATGGTGCATCCTTCCAGCACCGCACCGTGGCCGAGCAGCACATCGTTCCCAATCAGGGTATCCTCATGCTCGTTGACGTGAATGACAACGTTGTCCTGCACGCTCGTGCGCTCGCCGATGACGATAGCGCCGGTATCGCCGCGCAGGACTGCGCCAAACCAGATGTTGGCGCCGGCCTTGACCGTGACATTTCCGATCAGAACGGCTGTTGGCGCAATGTAGACGCCCTCGGCGACGGTAGGGCGCACCCCGTTGAGTTCGATCATCATAGTTGACCCCGCTTGGAATGATTTTTTTGCGCGCCGCCATTCCATCAAGACGGTACTGGCCTTTGTGCCTTCCACCGGCACAGCATACAATGCCCTGGATTGGTGGCGTGCCCTCCAGTCTATCACAGCCCGGCAGCGGGGCGAACCATGCAGGCAGATATCGCGCGACCATCGCTTCGGACCGGGTAAAGCCAGCCATGTTTCGCTATGAACCTGCACAAGGAATCCGATGACGTCACTCTACAGCAGTGCCTACGCTCGCTCGCTGGACAGCCAGGATACACTCGCTCATTTCCGCGACCGCTTTGCGTTCAACGAGCCCGACCTGATCTATCTCGACGGCAACTCCCTGGGACGTCTGCCGCTGGCCGGCCAGGCACGGGCCGACGAAATCGTGGCGAGACAATGGGGCAGGCGGCTCATCCGCAGTTGGAATGAAGGCTGGTTTGACCTGCCGGCGCGGATCGGCGATAAGCTGACGCGCCTGCTGGGGACAGAAGCCGGTGAAGTCATCGTCGCCGACTCGACCTCAGTCAACCTCTTCAAGCTCGTTGTCGCCGCCCTCCGCCGGCAGGTCGGGCGCACACGCATTCTGACCGACGATCTCAACTTTCCATCGGACGTCTACATTTTGCAGGGCGCCATCGCCCTGTTGGACAACGGCCATGCGCTTGAGATTGCTCCGTCGCCTGACGGTATCCACGGCCCGATCGACGCACTGCAAGAACGTCTCGACGAGAGAGTGGCACTTGTGGTATTGTCGCACACCGTTTTCAAGAGCGGCTATGTCTACGACATGGCCGCCGTCACTGCGGCTGCGCACGCCGTGGGCGCGTGGGTGTTATGGGACTTGAGCCACTCGGCGGGCAGCGTGCCCATAGACCTCGCTGGCGCCGGCGCCGACCTCGCCATCGGCTGCACCTACAAGTACCTCAACGGCGGTCCGGGTGCGCCGGCCTTTCTCTATGTGCGCCGTGATTTGCAGGATGTGCTGGCCAACCCCCTCAGCGGCTGGATGGGACAGCACGCACCCTTCGACTTTGCGTTGGAGTATACCCCGGAGCCAGGTATCCGCCACTTCCTGACCGGCACGCCACCTGTCCTGTCGCTGGCGCTGATCGAGCCAGGCCTCGACCTGCTGCTGGAGGCCGGTATGGATGCCCTGCGCACCAAGTCGATCGCGCAGACCACCTACCTGATTGCACTGTGGGAGGAGGTGCTGCAGCGACGCGGATACACGCTCAAATCGCCGCGCGACGCGGCCTGCCGCGGGTCACACGTATCGCTGGGCCACGCCGAAGGCTGGCGCATCAACCAGGCGCTGATCCGTGAGTTGAACGTATTGCCCGATTTTCGCGCGCCTGATAACATTCGAATGGGGATTGCACCAATCTACACGACCTTCACCGAGTTGTATGAAGCTGTCGAGCGTCTGCGCCGTGCCGTTGACGACCAGGTCTTTACCCGCTACTCAAGTCAGCGTGCCATCGTCACTTGATGCACGACGCCCAGCGAATCGTCGATACGTGTAGCAGATTCGCTATATGCCGGTCGGCGTGCATCCGCCCAATCCGCACCGTCTGCGTTCCATCGCCGGTGGCACGCCCACATCCCAGGAAGGAAGAGCATGGTTTCCGCTGTCGTTCTACTCAAATGCAAGCGCAACATGATCAATTCGGTCGCCGAGACGCTGGCCGGCACGGAAGGCATTTCAGAGGTCTTTTCGGTGGCCGGCCAGTACGATCTCGTCGCCATCCTGCGTGTGCGCGACAACAACACGCTTGCCGACCTGGTAACCAGCGAAATGTTACAGGTTGACGGCATCGTCGATTCCGAGACGCTCATCGCGTTCAAGGTCTTCTCACGCCACGACCTGGAGAGCATGTTCGAGATCGGTTTCGAGACGGAGTGAACGTCGCACCGGCCCAGACCGTCATATCAGGCTGAACGGTTTCCCCAGCGAGAAAACGGACAGCGAAAAGCGTGGTTCAGGAAGTGTCGGCTCACCGGCACGAGCGAGGAAAAAACACACTGCACCAGGCCTGCACTTCCTGGGTGCGGGCGCATCTGTGATACGATGGCGCCGGATGATTGGCGCCAATTGCCAGATCAGCTTGCACCCATACCACAGATCAGGTTCCTGTAACGATGACCCACCAGCCAGACCTTGCCGTCGCGATTGATTTCGGTATCAGCAACACGGACGTCGTCGTCCGGCGCGCAGGCGAATTCAGGACGTGGAGCCAGCCCTACGCGCACGATCCCGACCCGGCCAGCGTGCGCAAGCTGCTGGCAAGCCGTGACATCGATCTCGACGATCTGGCGCGGGTAGCGGTTACAGGTGGCCGCCACCGCGTGCTGCCGGATATGTTCGGCGACATCCAGATTGTTAAAATCAACGAAGTACAGGCGATCGGCCGCGGCGGACAGGCGCTGCTCGGCCTGCAAGGGGATGCGCGCAAGGTAGTGCTGATGGTGGCGAGTTGCGGCTCCGGCACAGCCTTAATCAAGGCGCAGAGAGACAGCTACGCCCACGTGTCGGGCAGCGCCGTCGGCGGCGGCACGATGATTGGCCTGGCGCGCCTGCTTCTGGGTACGATGGACCCGCTGGAAGTCGAAGCTCTGGCAGCGCAGGGTGACCGCAATGGCGTCGATCTGAGCCTGGCCGACGTGATCACCGGACCGATCGGCTCGCTGCCAGCAGACGCCACCGCAGTCAACTTTGGGCGGCTCGGCCGACGCAGTTTCCACGGCGAAGTCAGCCGCGAGGACCTGGCCGCCGCTCTGGTCAACCTCGTTGCCCAGACCATTGCGTTAATCACCATCAACGCCGCGCGAGCACAGGCGTGTGAACAAATTGTGCTGACGGGCCATATGGTCGATATGGCAACCTTCCGGGAGGTCGTCAGTCTGGTCGGCCAGTACTATGCTGCCGAGTTGAAGATTGTCGAGCACCCCGGCTATGCCACTGCGATCGGCGCCTTGTTGCTGGCAGACGGCTAGTACACATGGACCTAAGTCAATCGGTAGTCATGGGGCAGCGCAGCATGTAGAGCGATTTGGCAAATCGCTCTACAAAACCGCCGGCCTATTTTCGCCCATCTGTACTAGCACCATCGGCCCAGCGGGGCCCGACCCTGCCAGCCGGTAAAACAGTCTATCGTTGGAGTCATCCCTTTCGGCGGGATGGGGTCACGCCATCGCCACTACCGGCGGCCAGTCAGTCCGCCGTGAACGTAGAGGAGCAACCTACCATGAAGTACCGTCTGCTTGGCCGCACAGGAATCTCTGTCTCCAGCCTCTGCTTTGGCGCCATGTCCTTCGGCGGCGACGCCGACGAGGCAACATCGGCTGCCATGTATGCTCGCTGCCGCGACGCCGGTATCAACTTCTTCGACTGCGCCAACGTCTATGGCCGCGGCCGCGCCGAGGAACTGCTGGGCAAGTTCATGGCCGGCCATCGCGACGAACTGGTCATCACGAGCAAGGTGGGCTTTCGGATGCGCGACGGGATCAACGGCGAAGGTCTCTCGCGCCGTCATATCCTGCGCGAGGTGGAGGATAGCCTGCGCCGGCTGGGCACTGACCGCATCGACGTCTATTTTTGTCATCGCTTTGATGCCAGCACGCCCCTGGAAGAGACACTGGCTGCGCTCGACACGCTGGTTCAACAGGGCAAGATTCTCTACCCGGCAGTGAGCAACTGGGCTGCGTGGCAGATTGCCAGGGCACTGGGGAGATCAGCCATCCACGGCTGGGCGCACTTCGCTGTAATGCAGCCAATGTACAACCTCACCAAGCGCCAGGCCGAGGTAGAATTATTGCCGCTGGCGCAGGGCGAGCAGATCGGCGTGATCCCATACAGCCCGCTGGGCGGTGGGCTGTTGACCGGCAAATATGGCGCCAGCCAGCGCCCGACTGCCGGCCGCCTGGTCGAAAACGCCATGTACCAGAAGCGCTACGGCGCCGATCTGTACTACGAAGTGGCCGAGCGCTTCACCGGCTATGCCCATGACCGCGGCTACCATCCGGCAACGCTGGCCGTGGCATGGGTGATGAGCCATCCAGCCGTGACTGCGCCCATCATTGGCGCGCGCAACGGTGAGCAACTGGAGGCATCGCTCGCTGCCGCCGATGTCGAGATGACCCCAGCCTGGCGCGCCGAGATCTCGGCTCTGTCAATCGAACCACCGCCGGCAACGGATCGTTCCGAAGAACGCTGACGATGCACCGCACCGCATAGAACACTCGCACTATGAACAAGCAACCAAACAGCTCTTTCTGTTTTATCTGCGGTGTAGAGAATGACGCCGGCGTGCATGTCCGTTTCTATGAGGCACAGCATGATGGCAGCGGCTACGAGATCGTCGCCCGCTTCATCGGCCAGCAGCAACACCAGGGCTATCCAGGCCGCATGCACGGCGGCGTGATCAGCGGTATCCTCGACGAAACGATCGGTCGCGCCATCAATATCGGTGAAGGCGAACAGCCACAGAGATGGGGCGTCACCGTTGAGCTGAATGTGCGTTTTCACAAGCCAGTGCCGCTAGGAGTCGAACTGGAAGCGCGCGGGCGCATTGAACGCGACCGGCACCGCATCTTTGAGGGCACGGGCGAGTTGTATCTGCCCGACGGCAGCGTGGCCGTCACCGCCAGTGGGAAATACGTGCGCCTCAAGCTTGATACCATCGCCGACATGGACCCAGCAGGGCTTGGCTGGCGCGTGTACGAGGACTAGATGCAGCAGAGCGAACGCTTCTACGCCCAGATGCAGTTGATCCGGCGCACGGAGCAGACTTTCTTCGAACTCTACGCGCAGGGGCTCATGGCCGGTACCGTGCACACCTCGATTGGGCAGGAAGCATGCGCCGTCGGTGTGGTCAGCGCACTCGATCGCGAGCAGGATGTCATCTTCTCCAGCCACCGCGCGCATGGCCACTTCCTTGTCTATTGTAACGCCGTCGATGAGCTGGTTGCAGAGCTGCTGGGGCGCGCCAGCGGTATCGTCGGCGGCGTCGGCGGTACACAGCACCTACACGTCCGCAATCTGTACACCAACGGCGTACAAGGTGGCATTGTCCCGAATGCTGGGGGCGCAGCCCTGGCCGAAAAGCTGAAACGTAGCGGCGCCATCGTTGCCGTTTTCCTGGGCGATGGCACGATGGGGCAGGGTGTCGTCTACGAAAGCATGAACCTGGCCGCACTCTGGTCACTGCCGCTGCTCTTCGTGCTGGAGGACAACCAGTACGCACAAAGTACGCATCGTTCGCTGGAACATGCCGGCGCGCTGGCTGGCAGGGCCGCTGCATTCGGCATCGAGGGCGCCGAGCTGGAGGCTGACGATGTGCTGGCCGTGTACGCAGCCGCGTGTCAGGCCGTGGAGTTCGTGCGCAGCAACAGCCGGCCATTCTTTCTGACGCTCCATACTTACCGCCTTGCGCCGCACAGCAAGGGCGATGACAACCGCTCTCCCGAGGAATTGGCGCGCAGCTGGGCACGCGACCCACTGGCTCGGCTGGCGGCATCGCTGGATCCACTGCAGCGCAGCGAGATCGATGCTGCCGTCGAGAAACGCATCCAGGCCGCCGTCGACAAGGCGCTGGCCGCCGCACTGCAGACAATCGACGACTTTCGATCCTGCATGGCGGTGCCGGTGACGAAGGCTGAGGTAATTCCCAAACTCCAATTCCCGATCTCCTATCTTGAAAGCCTGCGCACTGCACTTCACACGATTCTCGAACGCAATCCAGCGGCCGTCGTACTCGGCGAAGACATCCTCGACCCCTACGGCGGCGCATTCAAGGTGACGCAAGGGCTGTCGACCCGTTTCCCTGACCGCGTCTTCACAACGCCGATCTGTGAGGCATCCATCGTCGGCTTGAGCGTGGGCATGGCGCTACGCGGGCTGCGCCCCATCGCCGAAATCATGTTCGGCGACTTCGTGGCGCTGGCCGCCGACCAGATCATCAACCATGCGGCCAAGTATCCAGCCATGTACAACGGCCAAGTGAGCGTACCGCTGGTCGTGCGCACACCCATGGGCGGCGGACGTGGCTACGGTCCGACCCACAGCCAGTCGCTCGAACGACTTTTTTTCGGCATCCCGCATCTCAAGCTGCTGGCCGCTTCCCACGCACACGATGCCGGCGCACTCCTGCAGCAGGCCATAGCCGATCTCGATCCCGTGCTTTTCATCGAAAACAAATTGCTCTATCCGCTGCGGTTGGAACGTGGCAGCGAGTGGCTCGAACGAAACGAGACGTCGGACTGCTACGGCTACCCGGTCGTAACGTTGTGCAACTGCGGCGCTGGCCAGATGCCGGATGTGACAGTGATCGCCTATGGCGGCATGAGCCGGCTGCTCGTCCCCCTGCTGGAGCGCATGGCCAGCGAGGAGATTCGCCTGCTGGCCTGCCTGCCCTCGTGTATCAGCCCGCTGGACGCTGCGCCCCTGGCTGCAGCTGCACGACAGAGCGGGCGCGTGCTCGTGGTCGAGGAAAGCCCGGTCGCCTTTGGCTGGGGTGCAGAGGTCGCCGCACAGATTGAAGCGCTGGCCGGCGATTGCCTGCTGGCACCTGTCGTCCGGCTCGGCACCGCTGCAACGGTGATTCCAGCGGCAAAGCCCCTGGAGGATGCCGTACTGCCGTCGGCGGAAATGCTGGAAGATGCGATCTTTACCTTGCTGCAGGCACTTTGATCCCGGAAAGCTCATTCACAACGGCAGCTGCGCAGGCGCCTTCATCGGGGTACGAACGACAGCGACGATCTAGATGCGAAGCAAGCACAGCTGAAGCGGCTAGAGCCGCATTTTTTCAGGTCTGTGGTACGCTTGCCGTCCATGAATCCGCAGGCAGAGACTGCCGCATACGCTGTGGAGCAATCATCACCTATGGCTGAATTCATCCCGATCTACCTGCCTCAATCCGGGCCGAACGATGTCACCGCCACCTTAGTCGAATGGGCAAAGGTGGCTGGGCACTGGGTCAACGCCAGCGAGACTGTAGCCGTGGCGGAGACGACGAAGAGCGTCTTCGACATCGAAGCGCCGCAGGCCGGCTACCTGTATCCCCTGGCGCAGAGTGGCAACGATGCCGCAGTCGGCAGCGTGATCGCTGTACTCAGCCCGACTCCCACATCGCCGGAAGATGCGCAGGCATGGTTCGCAGCGCGACAGACGGGGCATGAACCTCGCCCTGCCGAAGCCACCGCTGCCAAACCGGCAACGAAGAAAGCGGAGCTCCTGGCCCAGCGCCATGGCGTCGACTTGACCCAGATTCCGGCAATCGGCAGCCGGATCACGGAAGCAGATGTGCTGGCGTACATGGAAAAAGGGACGGGGGGCAAACAGCGAGCGGCTACACAGCCTGCAGGGGACATGGGACTGGGCGGCACAGCCAAGACGGCGGCGCTCCCCCCAAGCCCACAACACTTCGCTGCTTCACTCGAGCGTCGCGATCTCGTAGACGACCGCTATCCCACCAATCGCACCCAGCGCCTGCTCATCATTGGCGGCGGCAACGGCGCAGTGCAGATCATCGACGCGCTGAGCCGAATCCCGAACCAAACAGCGGTGGCCATCATGGACGATAACGCCGCCATCCACGGCCAAACTGTCGCGGGTGTGCCGGTGATCGGCGCTATCGATCCAGTGCGTGCGGGCGGCATGCTGGCCAGCGGCGACATCCACGCAGCGGTGATCTCGGTAAGCACGAGTATTCCGTTTCGCGCGCGCATCTTTGCCGAATGGAAAGTGGCTGGCATCCCCTTTGCCAATGTCATCCATCCCAGCGCGGTCATTGGCATGAACGTGGCGATGGGTGAAGGCAACATCGCCCTGGCTTTCTGCCACTTCGGCGCGTGCGCAACAGTGGGTGACAACAACTTCCTCAGCGCCTACTGCAGCATCGAACACCATTGCGTACTGGGCAGCCATTGCAGCTTTGGCCCCGGCATCGTCACCTCCAGCCGCGTGCACATTGGCGACCGCGTGCGCTTTGGCACGGGTATCTTCATTGAGCCAGGCGTGAAGATTGGATCAGAATCGGTGATCGCCTCGGGGCTGGCAATCTGGCAGAACATTCCCGAGCGGTCGTTGCTCAAGGCACGGCTGGCCTACACCCGCCGCACCCGGTAGCAGACACGGTCATGGCTGTGACAGCAAATGGTCGACTGCCTCAGTCAGTTCGCCCAGCGTCGCCGCCATGACGACGCTGCTGCAAAGCGGCGCATAGTGCAACATGTCGCTGTCACCACTGCCCCACAGCATGGGCGGCTCCGGGTTGATCCAGATCATACGCCGGGCGCGGCGAGCCAACGTCTGGAAGGTCGTCAGCGCTGGATCGTTGTAGTTGTTGCGCCCATCACCCACCATGATGAAGGTCGTGCGCTGATCAACCGTGTCCAGGTATTGCTTGGCGAACTGTTCCAGGGCGAAACCGAGGTCTGTGCTGTAGTATCCAGGCGGCATGCGCTGCAGCACGGCATCGATGGCAGCGCCTGCCTCCCTGCCGGCAAAGTCAGGCGAGATGTACTCCAGGTGGTCGATGAAGGCAAAGGCGTGCGTCTTGGTAACAAGGTCCTGCAACGCATAGACCAGGCTGAGCATCAGCTCGGAACAGTAGCGCATGGAGGTGCTGATGTCACAGATCACGACCAGTTTGGGCTTGAGCCGGTGGTCGCGGTGCTTGATCTCTATCGGCACACCGCCGTGCTTGAGGTTGGCACGCAACGTTGCCTTGGCGTCGAGCTGGCCGGTCTTTGCCCGCTTCTGGCGCAGGGCAATACGGCTGCGCAGGCGATTGGCGAGGCGACGCACCTCCCTGCGCAACAGATCCATCTCGCGGTCAGAGAGTGCACGGAACGGGCGATCCATGAGATCGTCGATACTGGCGTCGTCTGGCTGAGCCTCGCTCATGTTCTCAGCGATTTTCTGGCCGGCGAAGCGGTTGATCTGTTCCGCCATCGCCTTCTGGTTGGCCTGAATCAGCTCCTGCATCTGCTCCAGCCGCTGCTTGTTCATGCCCATCTGCGCCATCAACTCCGTCACCTCGCGCATGGCATCCTGCACGTCCTTGAAACGCAACGCCCGCATCATGCGTTGGGCATACCAGTCTCGATACTTCATGTCCTGGGCGCGGTTGAGTCCCGTCATCTGCGCCAGTTGGTCCAGTTCCTGCTGGGAGAGCTGCTCGCCACGCAGGAGTTTCTCCAGGAGACTGCGCAACTGCTCACTGAATTGGCGTAGCAGCTGTGCCAGCAGCTGCGCCTCCTCCGGCGTCATCTCTTCGGTCAGGTCGAACATGGGCTGTTGGGCGTCAGCGCTGTCGAAGAAAAGTGGGAAGAGTTCGTCAAAGGTGGGCAGGCTGGCCGCATCCTTCACCAGTGTGGCGCGCAGACTCAGCCGGAAGGCCTCTCGCTCACCGACGCCCAGTATATCGACGGCCCGAAACGCATCCGCGCTCTCCGCCAGGCTGATCCGCACGCCGCCAGCACGCAGAGCAGAAATGAAGCGAATCATTCGTTCGTCCATGGGTTGTTGCTCCCCCTCTAGTTTCTCCACTGCGACGCCCGGTCGTCGTCGTCAACCCGCGCACCCTTGTCTGTCACCTCGATACGGCGCTTGACCTTCTGCAGGTCACTCTCATGCTTGAGCAGTACGCTGAGCGTGTTCTCCAGCGTCTCGCGGTCGAGCTGCTTGGCGTTGAGCGCCACCAGCGATTTCGCCCAATCCAGTGTCTCGGAGATGCTGGGGGATTTGCGCAGGTCAAGATTGCGCAGGCGATGCACCAGATCGACTGCCTGCTGTGCCAGCTTGGGACCCAGTTCCGGCACCTTGAGGCGCACCACTGCCATTTCCTGCTCGACGGAGGGATAGCCGATAAAGAGATAGAGGCAGCGCCGCTTGAGCGCCTCGCTCAGCTCGCGCGTGTTGTTGCTGGTCAGCAACACCAGGGGCCGATGCACAGCCGCCAGCGTACCTAGCTCCGGCACCGTCACCTGGAAATCACTCAGCACTTCGAGCAGAAATGCTTCGAACTCAGCATCGGCACGGTCAATCTCATCGATGAGCAGCACCGTCGGCTTGTCGTTGAGGATAGCTTTGAGTAGCGGCCGCTGGAGCAGGAAACGCATGGAGAAGAAGACGTCCTCTTCCTGCGCCAGCCGGTCAGCAGCCTGCGCCAGCGTGTTGGCGCCGGCAAGGGTATCCTGCAACTTGTCGCGCAGCAGCTGCGTGTAGAGAAGCTGCTTGGCATACTCCCACTCGTAGAGCGCTTTGGTCTCATCCAACCCTTCGTAACATTGCAGGCGGATCAGTTCGCGGCCCGTAGCGCCGGCGATACCCTTGGCCAGTTCGGTCTTGCCTACGCCAGCCGGCCCTTCGCAGAGCAGCGGCTTGCCCAACTGGCTGGTCAGAAAAACGGTGGTCGCAATCTCGTCACTGGCAATGTACTGCTGTCCGCTGAGACTATCCTTGACCTGAACCGGAGATGTAAAAACTTGAGTGGCGCTCACAGAACTCTCCCTTTTGAACGATGTGCGTGTCGCACGTAGTGGGGGCGAAGTGTACCCGATGTGGCAGGCTTTGTAAATCAGCAGTCGGTGACCTACGCTGCAATGGCTACATGCCTGGAGTGTCCCCCACCCGTATTCTGTTCGCCGCCCTGACGCGCAACGCGGTACAATATGAAGACTATCTCTCACCCACCACTTAGGAGCTGCGCAATGGACGACCATCGCCTTATCACCTTTACCCAGGACCTCGTGCGCCGGCCAAGCCTCAGCGGTGGCGAGCGCGCCGTGGCCGAACGCGTTCAGCAGGAGATGCAGGCGCTGGGCTTCGACCGCGTCTGGCTGGACACTTACGGCAGCGTCGTCGGTATTGTCGAGGGTCACCTGCCAGGGAAGACGGTTCTGCTCGACGCGCACACAGATACGGTCGGCATCTCCCCCGGCGTGCCGTGGGTGCACGATCCGTTTGGCGCTACAATTGAGAACGATGCAATCTACGGTCGCGGCGCCGCCGATATGAAAGGCGCCCTGGCGGCTATGGTGCACGCCGCGGCTGCGCTCGACCGCACTACGCTTGCCGGACGCGTGGTGGTCAGCGCGTCTTCCTTGGAGGAAGTACTGGAAGGTGTGGCCTTGCGCGCCGTCATGGATGAGACCGCGCCCGATTTCGTCGTCATCGGCGAGGCAACCGACCTCAACCTGAGCCGCGGCGGCCGCGGCCGCGCCGAGGTGCACTTGACCACCGTTGGCCGCCCATCCCATTCGTCGGCGCCACACCTGGGACGTAACGCTGTGCTCGACATGATGCGCGTCATCGCCGCCGTCGAGCAGATTCAGCTACCCGACAACCAGATCATGGGTCCAGCTATCCTGGCGCTGACCGACATTGTCTCCGATCCCTATCCCGGCCACTCAGTCATCCCCAGCATCTGCAAAGTCACCTACGATCGTCGCCTGCTGCCCGGTGAGGACACCGCGGGTGTGCTGGACGCTATTACCGGGTTGGCGGGTCTTGAGGATATTCAGTTGAAGGCGGAGATCGGGATCGGCGAATATACGGCGTTCACAGGCGCCCTGCAACGCTGCGAGAAATTCTTCCCAGCCTGGCTGTACGAGGAGAACGAGCCTTTTGTGGCTGCCGCCTTGGGCGCGCTCCATGCAGCCGGCATCGAGGCCGAACCGAGTGCATATCGTTTTTGTACGAACGCGGCCTACAGTGCAGGTATTGCCGGGGTGCCGACCGTAGGGTTTGGCCCAGCTACCGAAGCCGACGCACATGTCATCGACGAACGGCTGCTCATCGCCGACCTGCTGGCCGCCGCCAGGGGGTATCGAGCCATCATTGAGGCGTTCCTGGCAGGCTGATAGGGTGCCAATCGGGTGGTTTGGCGAATTGCAGTCCTTGCTATCCTTCGCCCAGCTGCCGCGCCGTAGCCAGCGCATCTTTGCCGCAGTGCGGACAGACATAACCGGGGCGTTTCGTCCAGCGCAAAGTGTCGACCAGTGCTTCGCCGCAATGGGGGCAACGGATGTCGGACAGATGGAGCACGCGCCACTGCCAGTAGTTGTTGCCAAAATAGACCACGATGAAAAGCAGCGCAGCCAGCAGCAAAAAAAAGGCTAGCCCTGTCTCGCCCGACGTGTTGCGGCTGATCCAGAAACTGGCCAGGAAAATGGCTGCCAGCCCGACAGCCAGCAACGTCAACAGCA
>CAIRNL010000502.1 GCA_903879975.1 uncultured Chloroflexota bacterium
CCCTGGAGTCGGCACAATTCGGAGCGAACCCGATCGCGCTCCTCGGCATCCATCAGTTCCACGTCACTTTGCCGCCCCTGCCCCTTGGCCGTCAGCCCGACGAAACGGACGGCGATAGCGGCATCAGGGTAGAACTTGTCGAGTTTCAGGCGGCGATTGGTGGCTGGGTTGACCAGCCAGTCTGGGCTGACGTTGTCCTGTTCAGAGAAGCCTTCAAAGGTGCGCGCCAGGATTTCGCGCCACGCGCTCATGGCAATGTAGATGTAGTTCATAGCAGAGCGATTCTCATGGTTTGCAGTGTCGTATGGGCGCCTCACATCCTTGCGGTCAGATCAGATTGTAGCACATCCGTTCCTCGGGGCTGAAATCCCTTGCACGGCTCGGAGCGATAGCGATCCGTAAAAATGATCCAGGAACGCTCGCCTGCCATGCGCACAACTCGCCAGGGGCGGCTGGGCAAGGTATAATCGATCGCTGTGGATATGCTAGCAGAAGACCCAAAACTCACCTCCGAAACTGAGCGCATCGGTCTGGACAGCCGGCGCATGGTCAGTGCGGCGCTAGTTGTCATGATTTTTTTCGTGTTGAGCCGCGCCTCGGGCCTGGTGCGTGAAATCATCGTCGGGTCCCGCTTCGGCACTTCGGCAGAGTACGATGCTTATCTTGCCGCCTTTCGCGTTCCAGACCTGCTCTTTCAACTAGCGGCCGGCGGCGCACTGGGCAGCGCTTTCATCCCTGTCTTTTCCGGCTTCTTGCTCAAGAGCGACAAGCAAGATGCATGGCTGCTATTCAGCCGCGTGCTGAACCTGATCACCCTGCTCCTGATCGGTTTTGGCCTGCTGGCCGCGATCTTTGCCGAGCCGTTGGTGAGCGGCGTCCTTGCGCCCGGCTTCACCTCAGCACAGCAGCAACTCACGGTCTCGCTCATGCGCCCGATGCTGATCAGCACCGTACTCTTCGGGGCCAGCGGGCTTGTGATGGGCGCGCTCAACGCCACGCAGCACTTCGTTGCGCCGGCGGCCGCTCCTGTACTCTACAATGTGGCAATCATCCTGGCTGCGCTGGCGCTTGTGCCGAACTATGGGGTCTACGGGCTGGTCATCGGGGTTGTGGTCGGTGCACTGACTCACCTGCTCGTGCAGCTACCCATCCTCTTTCAGAAGGGCTATCGCTACCGGGCCAGCCTGTCCGTGCGAGATGCGGCGGTGTGCAAGGTCGCAATGCTCATGGGGCCGCGCGCGCTCGGCATCTTCTTCATACAGATGCACTTTCTCATCAACACCATTCTAGCCAGCTCCCTGGGCGCTGGGTCGTTGAGTGCACTCAACTATGCCTGGCTGCTCATGCTGCTGCCGCAGGGTGTAATCGCCCAGGGAATCGCCACGGTTGTCTTCCCTACCCTGTCGGCACAGGCTGCAGCCGGGCAGATCGACGCCTTCAAGCGCACCTTCGAACGCTCACTGCGTGTGGTGGTCTTTCTGGTGTTGCCGGCAACAGCCATCCTGTTGATCTTTCGTCGGCCGGCCATCAGCATTCTGCTCGAGCGCGGCGCGTTCGATACCGGGAGCATGATTCTGGTCGCCTATGGGCTTCAGTTCTATATGTTTGGCCTGATCTTCCACTCCATGTTGGAAATCATCGTGCGCGGCTTCTACGCGCTGCAGGACACCTGGACGCCTGTCGTGATCGGTATCCTGGCCATGATGGCCAACATTGGGATGAGTTTTCTGCTGGTCGGACAGCTTTCCTTTGGCGGGCTGGCGCTGGCCAACAGCCTGGCCACGATGGCGGAGAGTCTCGTGCTCCTCTGGCTGCTGAACCGGCGTACGCCCGGCGGGTTGAATTGGGGCGTCCTGATGCCAGCGCTTGTCAAGACGGGCGCAGCGGCCACCCTCATGGCACTTGCGGCCTGGGCGTGGGGTCGCTGGGTCTATGTGAACGTTTTCCTAGGCGACGCTCTGCCCGTCAACGATGACTGGCTGACGGCTGCGGTGGGCGTGCCGCTGGCGATCCTGCTCTATCTGAGCGTGCTCTGGCTGTTGCGCAGCGATGAATGGCGTGAGACACGAGCGCTGGTGCGCCGTCGCCGAGGGAGCGGAGAGTCCGCCTCATTGCCGTGAGGAGGGTCCTTGCCTGACTGTCGTACACTGCATCTTATTGCACTTGCATAAAGGAGTGAGAAACATCTATGTGGTTTTTTGATCCTGCCTATTTGCTGTTCGCCATCCCGTCGCTGCTGCTGGGCCTGTGGGCGCAGTTCCGCGTGCAGAGCGCCTTTCGCCAGTACTCCAAGGTGCGCACCGGCAGCGGTCTGACCGGCGCCCAGGCTGCGCGCGCCATTCTCGACACCAACGGCCTGCAGAGCGTAGTGGTCGAGCGTGTAGGGGGTACGCTGACCGATCACTACGATCCGCGTGGCAAGGTGCTGCGCCTGAGTGAGTCGGTCTATGCCACGCCGAGCGTGGCTGCGGTCGGCGTGGCTGCGCACGAAGCCGGCCATGCGCTGCAGGACCAGCAGCACTATGGCCCGCTGCGGCTGCGCTCGGCCATTGTGCCCGCCGTCAACATCGGCAGTTGGCTGGGGCCGATCATCTTCATGGTCGGTTTCTTCATGTCCGGTGCGACCGGCAACACCATTGCCCTGATTGGCCTGTTGTTCTTTGCCATGACGGCGGTCTTTGCGCTGGTCACCCTGCCCGTCGAGTTTGACGCGAGCAAGCGGGCAAAGCAGCAGCTGGCCAGCGCCGGGCTGTTGAGTCCGCAGGAGATCGGGGGTGTCGACAAGGTGTTGGATGCCGCTGCCCTCACCTATGTTGCCGCCGCGGTCCAGGCGATTATGACCGTGCTCTATTACGTGTCGCTGATGTCGCGCAGCCGCGACTGATCTGCGATTGGGCGGATAGCCGATGCAGGAGAGCTGGTACGGCTTGTAGCAGGTCTCCTGGGGAGTGCGCTTGAGCTTGGGCGTGCGCCGTGCCCGGCGAGGTACGGCGCACGAACCCTTAGGTCAGACCGTCCGCTGCGGCGGCGTGTCGAGGACGTCATTTGCCACAAACGTGACACGGCCCCGTCTTTTTGTCTTTTTGGGCAACTTTGACGCGGCGCGAGGGGGTATGCTATTATCGAAAGTAGTTCAGTGCCCATCTTTTGCTTCCGGTGACATCAGATGCCTGTGATCAAGCGGTACCCAAACCGCAAACTGTACGATACTGAATCCAAGCGCTATGTCACGCTGGAAAACATCGCCCAGATGATCCAGCAGGGCACAGATGTCCTAGTGCTCGACCACGAAAGCGGCGATGATCTGACCAATCTGACCTTGTCCCAGATTATTTTTGAGCAGGAGAAGAAGGGGTCCGGGCTGATGTCCCGTTCGTTGCTGACGAACCTGATCCGGGCAGGTGGCGACACACTGGAGCAGGTGCGGCGCACCTTGCTGAGCACGCTGCATGCCGGCGAAAGTCTGCCGCCCGACAAAGCTGACTCGGCATCCAGTGAAGTGTCCCCGCTACAACGCATCGATGAGGTCTTTCAGGATTTCCTGACCACGCTGAATGTGCCGACTGCGCGTGATTTGCGGCGTCTGCAATCGCAACTAGATGAGTTGAATACAAAAATTGGCGATCTATTGGCAGAACAGCAGGAAAAAGAGCAAAATGACCCGCCTTCTGCGTTGGCCAATGCACCCGACCACCGGCAGTAATGCCAACGTCAGCAGATAGCCGGCGATAGGACAGAGAGAA
>CAIRNL010000503.1 GCA_903879975.1 uncultured Chloroflexota bacterium
CCCTGGCCAGGATACTTCTTGAAGGACTCGTCCCAGATGCGGCACATGTACTTGAGCAGGCGAAAGCGCATCCACTTGTCCGGGGACGACTGGTGCTCGAAGAGCACATACAGATAGTGCGTCTCTGTCGTCCCCTGCACAGTGTAGAGCAGGTCGGACTCGCTCTCCTGCAAGGTTTGGTCGACGAAGCTGGTCTCTTCCAGGGCCAGGCTCGACCAGTCAAACCGTTCAACCAGGGCGGGCGGCAGGTGGGGACGCAGAAAAGTGGCTGCTTCGTAGGGGTCTGCGAAGACGGAGCGAAAAAGTCTGTCGTGGGGTCGTTTCGTATCACCGCCCATTGGTTACCCTGAGCTTGCTCCTCACCTACACCACTAAATCCATTCTAACACACAACACCTTCGCCAAAAAAGGAGAAAAACGAGCGGCAGCTTGCCTCAGGTTTGACACGGGTGCAGGGCTGTGCTAGCCTTTTTGGATGCCATCTGCTGCCGGTAATTGCACCGCTGTGGCTGGCGAAGTGAATCGGGGTGAGCACGCCCCGGCAACCCGCTGGAGTCCCGGTTTTCGGTTGCACTGTGTCGATGAAATCCTTGACCTGCCGACGCAGGTTGGATAGCTATCGGTATCTGTGTAAAAAGATCGGCCAGGCGGCTTCTACTGCACGTGCACTGCTGCCCTCCTGGCCCTGGCTGGAGGGCTTTTTTTGTCCCTTCTGCGGAGAGATGAAATGCGTTCGGTCTACTGGGACAATCGGCAGGTCATGCTCATTGACCAGCGGCTGTTGCCCGCTAAATTTGTTGTCGCCGGCTTTGCCACCGTCGAGGAAGTCGCCCTTGCCATTCGCGACATGGTCGTGCGCGGTGCGCCGGCCATCGGCGCAGCCGGCGCCTACGCCATGGTGCTGGCTGCCTATGCCAGCCCGGCGGCCGATTGGGCTGGCCTGCTGGCTGACCTGCGTGCGGCCAAAGCCACGCTCGATGCCGCGCGGCCCACGGCCGTCAACCTGAGCTGGGCTACGGCGCGTATGCTGGCCCTGGCTGCGCATACCGTGCTGCCCGATGTCGACGCGGTGCGCAGTGCCCTCCTGGCGGAGGCCGGCGCCATTGCCGACGAGGATGTGGAAATCAACCGGCGGCTTGGCAATCACGGCGCTGCCCTGATTGCCGATGGCGCCAACCTGCTCCACCACTGCAACACCGGTGCGCTGGCTACCGTCGACTTCGGCACCGCGCTCGGCGTCATCTTTGCCTGCCAAGAGCAGGGCAAGCGCGTCCATGTCTGGGTCGATGAGACGCGGCCGCGGCTGCAGGGCGCACGGCTCACTGCTTGGGAGTTAATGCAGCGCAACATTCCCATGCACCTGATTGCCGACAGTGCTGCTGGCCATCTCATGCGCACCGGGCAGGTAGATGCCGTGCTCTTTGGCGCCGACCGCGTCGCCGCCAATGGCGACGTCGCCAACAAGATCGGTACCTACAAGCTCGCCGTTGTGGCGCGTGCGAATGACATCCCTGTCTATGCCGCCGTGCCGACCAGCACCATCGATCTCAGCCTGGCCAGCGGCGATGAGATTCCCATCGAGGAGCGCGATGCCGCCGAGGTGACGCACATCGAAGGCGTGCCCATTGCGCCCGAGGGTGTGCCCGTCTACAACCCAGCCTTC
>CAIRNL010000504.1 GCA_903879975.1 uncultured Chloroflexota bacterium
CGAACTCTTTACCACGAGAGAAACGTATGTGATTGACTCGATGCCGGTCCCGGTCTGTCGGCGTGTGCGTGCCTGGCGTTGCCGCAAAGTGCGTGGACGCATTGACTGTGGCTACTGTGCCGCTAAAGATGAGAAGTTCTTTGGTTGGCGT
The DNA here is from genome assembly GCA_903879975.1 of uncultured Chloroflexota bacterium. GTDB lineage: Bacteria > Chloroflexota > Anaerolineae > Caldilineales > Caldilineaceae > Caldilinea. The sequence continues at coordinate 152 of CAIRNL010000504.1, forward strand.
TTGCATCTGGTCTGTACGTTGGCTGGCGAGCCGGTGCGCTTCACGCTCTTGCCAGCTTCGTTGCACGATCTGACACCCGTGCATGAGTTGGCGGACGCTTGGCTCACCGGAGCCACCCTGCTGGGTGACAAGGGCTACATCAGTGCACCCGCTGCAGCTGCCATTCTGACGAAGGCTGGCGTCCGGCTCGTCGCACAAGTGCGGGCCAACATGCAGCCACTCGATTGGTGGGATGATTTCGATCTCCGCACCTATCTCCACATCATCGAGACGGTCAACAGCCAACTCGAAAAGATGGCCGTCGAACGCCTTCACCCACGCACCAATCCAGGTTTCTTTTTCAAAGTTTATGCTTCAATCGCCACTCTTGCCCTGACCAACGCTCACTAAGAATCACGGTACACCATATACAAAATTACGCCACATGGCGGATGCACTCTGCGACAACTGGCGCGATAATGATGAATATCAATACGCTGCTGAGGTTGATTCTATGCGGACTGTCGAAAGTATCGTTCCCTTTGGCGATGCATTGCTCTGGTGGATCGACCATCTCCGTAACGATCATGGGTTGCCCGTCTCGCAGCTTTCTCACGAATTCGACCGATCCTTCCTGGCTTGGGAAACCGTACGCCTGAGCCGCAATCCCTTTTTCAGCAACGGGACTGGCTTCGAAGGGTACTGGGTCGGCCTTTGCCCGTCGCCCGATGCCGCGCTGGATCAGCTGCTGCAGATCGGCCATGCAACGCTCGATAGTCAGGCGCGGCTGTTTCGCTTTCGGGGAGGATACCGGCGCCGCCTGCTTAGGGCGCTGCAGGGCGAAGGCGGCGACCTGGAGGCCATGGCGGAATGGTCGATTGAATTGGGCGCAATCCTCGGACGCCTACGCTGCAATATCTACAGGGAGCCGCAGGCCGGTACATTCCGCAGCGAAACGTACCGCCAGGTCGAGGGCCTGCCACCGATTGCCTACCGTGAAAATCAGGAAGACTTGCAGCAGACCTACGAGGTGCGCGATGCCGACAATCCCGCGCAGCCGCTGCTCTACGTCGACCCCCACCATCTGCACACCACCGATCAGGAGGCCTGGGAAGTCGTCAGGGCGTTGGGTAAATTTGGCCACCCGCTCGTGCGTGAAGTGTTGAGCAAGCGCCGATAGCGGCCTTCGACCCGCTGTGACGCCGCTCGCACACGCCTACTGGCCGTCCAGCGCCCAGTCCAATAACTCGTTTGCCTCGCGCACACGCTCATAGTCGCGGCGCGCTTGCACCAGCACTTCGCCCAGACGATCCAGCCGCTGGCGTAAATCCTCCTCGCTGTCCGCCGCCTCCCACGCCTCGCGCAGGAGCTCCTCGAAAGACTGCGCGCCGTCGATGTTGCCCAGGATCATGTCCAGCTCGCCGATGACCAGCTCGAACATGCGAATTTTGCGCGCCAGCAGATCAAGCACGTGCGCTTCGATCGTCTCATTGCAGCTCAGGTTGAAGATCGTGACGTCATGCTCCTGCCCCAGCCGGTGCAGCCGACCGATGCGCTGCTCGACGCGCATCGGGTTCCACGGCAAGTCGTAGTTGATCAATTGGTGGCAGAACTGAAGGTTGCGCCCTTCGGCGCCGCTCTCCGTGCTCACCAGGACGCGCACGCCCGGCTCCTCGCGGAAGCGCTGGATCGCTTGCTCCTTCTGCCGGATGTCGAGCCCCCCGTGAAAGCTCACAGCCTGGATCCGGCGCGCCGCCAGCGCCGCCAGGATACTCTCCTGCGTGTGGCGGTACTCCGTGAAGATCAGGAATTTGCCCGGGAAGCGGTCGAGAATCTCATGCACGGCCCCCAGTTTGCGGCTCTGCGGGATCGCTGTGGCCAGGTTCAAGAAGGTCTCCAGCTCTTCCCGCACGCACAGGCCATGGCTGGAGTCGGCCAGCATCTTGCGCAACGTGGCCGCCAGTGCCTGCGGGCTGCTGCTGAGCTCTTTCTGCAGGATCAAGAGCGTCAGACGCAGGTGCTTGGTGCTGTCGGCATCGTTGAAACGCCGGCGGATGTACTCAGTGACGGTGCGGTAGAGGGTCCACTCCGCTTCGCTCAACTCCAGATGATAGATGGCCGCACGGCGCCGCGCAAGCTGGATGTTGACCTTGCTGCGCCGATTGCGGATCATGACATCGTTCAGCAGGCGGCGCAGCGATGTGGCGTTGCGCGGCTGGCGCGCATCGTAGGTATCGAGAAAGTGGCGGCGAAACGCGCGCACGGTGCCAAGCTGCCCTGGCGCCAGGATCGTGATCAGACTGTACAGTTCCATCAGGTCGTTCTGCACCGGCGTGGCGGTGAGCATGAGCACGTAGCGCTTGCGTACCTGGTTGACAAACTGCCACGCCTGCGTGCTACGATTCTTGAGCTTGTGCGCTTCGTCCACGATCAGCAGGTCGTACTCGCGCGCCAGGATCGTATCCCGGTGGCGCGCCAGTTTGGCGCGGTCCAGGCTCACGATCCAGCGCCCACCAGCCGCCGCATCGATCCCTTCCCATGCCGCTGCCTGCTCCATGACCGTGAATTCTTCATGGAACTTGTTGTGCAATTCCTCGCGCCACTGCTCTGTCAATGAGGCCGGCGTCAGCACCAGCACCGAGCGCACCAACCCGCGTTGGACGAGCTCCTTCATGATGATGCCGGCTTCGATCGTCTTGCCCAGCCCGACTTCATCGGCCAACAACACCCGCCCACGCATCTCACGCAGCGCACGCAGCGATGCTTCTAGTTGATGCTCGTAGTGCTCGACGGCGATCTCGTCCAGACAGAGGAGACGGTCGAACCCACGGCTCAGACGCAGCGCTTCAGCCTGCAGCCGAAGCTGGTAGTGTGGCAGTGTCTCAGGCTGGCGGGCGCGGCCGTGTGTGCGAAAAAAGTTCTCCAGGTTCTGCCCGGTCTCGATGACGCGCGCAGGCAGCGTCACACCGAGCTGGCCGATGCGCTCAGCCATGGCATGGTCGACGTTGTAGCGATAGCGACATCGGAAACAGCTCGTGGCGGTATCCTCATCCAACCAGCCACACTCGGGACAACGCTTGCCGATGACCGCCTCCGCCGGCCCCGCCGTTTTCTGTTTCGGCGGCGTGCGCTCGTCGGGGATTTCAAGCCATTCAAATCGTTCGTATGCCATGAGAATTCAAGAGACCCACTCGGTCAGATGTTCCAGCCGATTCCTTCAGGCGGAATGTGCCACGACTACCCGGCCGCGCTGCTGGCCGAGCAGAATGGCTTCGATTTCGGCGTCCAGGTCGGCCAGTGCTACCTCGCGTCCCATCTGCTCGATCATTGCCGGCTTCCACGGGCCGGCCAGTCGTTCCCATACGGCACGCCGTTCCTCGATCGGCAGGTTGACCGAATCGATACCGAGCAGCTTCACCCCGCGCAGGATGAAAGGGAAGACGGTCAGCTCGAGCGCGCTCGAGGCAGCCATGCCACACGCGGCGACCGAACCGCCGTAGCGCGTGGCCTTGATGGCACTGGCCAGGATGTTGCCGCCTACACTATCGATGGCGCCCGCCCAGCGCTCGCGCAGCAGCGCTTTGCCCGTCTGGTCGTCCACTTCGGCCCGGTCGAGCACGCTCAGCGCACCCACTTCGTGTAGAAAGGTTGCCTCGTCGCGCTTGCCTGTCGCCGCTGCTACCCTGTAGCCCAGTTTGCTCAGCAACGCCACGGCTACGCTTCCCACACCACCCGTCGCGCCGGTGACAAGCACCTCGCCGCTCTCCGGCCTGACACCATGATCGGCCAGCGCAGCCACGCACTGCGCCGCCGTGAAGCCCGCTGTGCCCAGGATCATCGCCTCGCGCAGGGTGAGCCCGCCGGGCCGCTGCACGACCCAGCCCGCCGGCACGCGGATGTAGCCGCCAAAGCCGCCAGCTGTGTTCATGCCCAGGTCGTAGCCGATGACGATGACCTCATCGCCCGGCCGCAGCGCAGCGACCGTGCTTTCTACCACGCTGCCCGCTGCGTCGATGCCAGGTGTGTGCGGATACTTGCGCGTGACGCCGCGGTTGCCAGACGCCGAGAGCGCGTCCTTGTAGTTGAGCGACGAGTAGTGCACGCGCACCAGCACATCGCCAGCCGGCAGATCGTCCGTCGATCGCCGCACAATCGACCGTCTGAAGGAGCCGTCGGGCTGCTCTTCGACCCAGAGCGCATCGAATGTCGCTCTCATGCTCTCCTCCTATGTCAGGTGGCCGCCGCCAAACGCCGGCAGCTTGATCGATGTACAGATTGTGGCAGCAATGGCGGCAGCAAGCAAATCGGACGGAAGAGAATACGGAGAGGTCAGGCGCTGCCGCTCAGCGCGTGGATCACCTCGTCGTGAAGTGTGCCATTGGTGGCGACGCTGCTCAGACTGCCGACTGGATCGTTGCCCTGCCAGTCGGTGATGCGTCCGCCCGCACCCTCGATGATCGGGATGAGCGCCATCA
>CAIRNL010000505.1 GCA_903879975.1 uncultured Chloroflexota bacterium
GGAGATCGTGACGGTTAGCATATTATCCTATCATAGCAGCCAGGAAGCAACCGTGCAGCGACGCCCCAAGCCGTTACCATGGGAAGCCGAGCAGTTCTGCTCTCTCAGATGTGAGATCGCATCAACACGCTCGCAGGGAGCGATGCAGCCCGGGCAAGAGGCTCGACTGGCGGTCAGCCGGCGGCCGCTTCAGCTCGTCGCTGGTCTTCCTCTAGGGTCGAAGCGGTGTAGTGGCGCAGGCGTGGATAGCGCCAAGCAATGATCGCGGCCATGAAGATAGTGGCAAGCCCACCGCTGACGATAGCGAAGGGCACACCAAAGGCAGCCGCAACCAGGCCAGCCTCCAACTCGCCCAGCTGCGGGCCGCCCATGAAGAAAATCTGGTTGATGCCAGTCATACGGCCGCGCAGGCGGTCCGGCGTCATGACCTGGCGGATGGTCTGGCGGATGACCGTAGAGACAGTGTCGCTAGCGCCGACGGCCATGAAAAGCAGGTAACTGATGGCAAAACTCGTCGAGAGACCAAAGAGCGCTGTCGCCAGCCCGTAGAGCGCCACGCTGCTCAGCAGCACCAGGCCCTGACGATAGATATCTTTGCGCAGCGAGAGGACAGAGCCGGCCATCAAAGATCCGACTGCGTCGGCCGTGGCCAGAAGGCCATATCCCTGCGCGCCGACATTGAGGATCTGACCGGCAACGAGGGGGAGCATGGTGCGCGCCGAGCTGAAGAAGGTGGCAAAAAAGTCGAGCAGCATGCTGCTCCAGATGATGCGTGTGCTGCGCACGAAGCGCCAGCCCTCCATGATTGCCTTCCCGTTGAGGCCAGTATCTAGCGCAGCACGCACGCCGCGATAGCGCAGGATGGCCAGTGCCAGAATAATTGCGCCGAAAGAAACTGCATTGATGGTATAGACCCAGCCAACGGCAAAACGGCTGATGACAAGCCCGGCAACAGCTGGCCCTGCAACAGTAGCGGTCTGGAAGGCGATAGAGTTGAGGCTGATCGCGTTGGTCAGGTGCTCACGCGGTACCAGGTTCGGGATGAGCGACTGGAAGGCCGGTCCTGAGAAAGCTGTCGCCGCCGAGGTGAGTGCAGTGAGCAGATAGATGATCCAGAGCGTGTCGCGACCCGTGAAATTAGCAGCCGCCAACAAGAAGGCGAGCAGGGCTGCCACGGAATTGGTCCAGATGAGCAACTTGCGGCGATTGGTGATATCAGCCAAGGTGCCGCCCACGAGCGCAAAGAGTGCAATCGGAATGACGCGCATCAGGCCAACACCGCCCAGCCCTAGCGCCTCGGGGTTCAGACTCACGGTGCGACCGAAGAGATCGATGGTCAACGACGTGCCCGCAAGCAGCTCGTAAATATGCCAGTTGATGGCCACGAGCTGCATCTGCGTGCCGACGATCGAAACGAAATTGCTTGTCCAGACCAAACGAAAATCGCGATGCTGGAGCGCAACGAAACGCGGTGTAGAAACCGCCATCAAGCGCGTTCGACGTACTCGCCGGAGCGCGTGTCAATTTTGATGATATCGCCTTCTTTGACAAAATCAGGCACAGAGATTTCGGTGCCGGTCTCAACCTTGACCGTCTTCATGACCTTGCCCGAAGTGTCACCGCGCAGGGCAACGGATGCTTCGACGACTGCTAGCGTGACGAAGTTCGGGATTTCGACCGAGAGAACCTTGCCCCCATCCTCGGTGAGCAGGACGACCATGTCATTTTCCTTCATCCAGACCATGGTGTCCTCGAAATCTTCCTTGGGCAGGGCAATCTGGTCGAAGGTCTCATTGTCCATGAAATGATAGGATGCGCCGTCCTCGTAGAGGTACTGGGCATCGTGCGTCTGGGTAGTAACGATGTCGATTTCGGCACCGGCACGCACACGATCTTCGATCGTCTTGCCCGTATCGAAGTTCTTAAGTTTCATGCGCACCATGGCGCGCCAATTGCCGGGAGCAATGTGCTGGTATTCGACAACACGATGGATGGCGCCGTTGTAACGGATGAGCATCCCTTTACGCAGGTCAGATGTGGTAGCCATTTGATTCTTCTCGTTTCTATTTTTTTGAGTATTTTATTCTCTACAATACCCTAGCTGGCACGGCCTGGATTCGGCCGAATGTAGCCTGACGGCCCCGGTGCGTCCCCAGATACATTCTTGGCAGTGCCTATCCCCTTTGCGCCGATCCCCACGTAGCGGTTCCAGCACCCGTGGTGCCAGCACAGAGCCCCCGAGTATGCAGCGATTATACCCAGAGTCAGCAGGGGCGGGAAAGATTGGCCACTGCGAAATAGCGGGTCGCCTTGCAGTGGGTACTCTATGCCTGCCTGCGTTCCATTCGACGGTCTATCGCTTCACGGCGGTCATGCGTGCACTGAAGACGCGCGGCATGCCCGGCTGCACAGCCACAATGGCATCCGCATCCTGCTTGTCGGTCACTGCGATCTCAACGAAGCCCGCCGCAGCCATGAGCGCTGTGTACGTCCCTTCGTCGATCGCCCCTGTCACGCACTCAGCCCAGCGCGCCAGATCAGCGCGCAGTTCGTCGCTGAATTCGCCCTCGGTGACAATGTCACTCACTGCGATGCGTCCACCCGTCCGCAGCACACGGTAAGCCTCGCGGAAGACGGCCAGCTTATCCGGCGCCAGGTTGATGACACAGTTCGACATGACCACATCCACACTGGCATCGTCGACAGGCAGCATCTCGATCTGCCCCTGCCGGAACTCCACATTATGCACGCCCATGCGTTCTTTGTTGGCATTGGCCGTCGCCAGCATCGCGGGCGTCATATCCACACCGATTACGTACCCATCCGGCCCGACTTGGCGTGCAGCCAGGAAGCAATCGATCCCGCCGCCACTGCCCAGGTCAAGCACACGCTCCCCGGCTGCTAGTCCGGCAATCGTCACCGGGTCGCCGCAGCCGAGCGAAAGCCCCGTCACATCGGCTGGCAGCCCATCGAGCAGGTTGGCATCGTAGAGCAGTGTAGCATTGCCTTCGCCACAGCATTCAGCCGCCCCTGTCGCTGGCCCACAACAACCACTGCGAGTGACGGCAATCGTACCATAGCGCTCCTGGACCACTTCATGGACATCGCTGAATTGCATCATGAAACTCCTGCTGCTGAAAACCGAACCCATCGCCCCACGTCACTATCCGCACCCTTCGTGCTCCCCATGCGGCCACAAACCGCATCTGCGCTGCCCCTGTAGCGATGTACACAGCCTACGGCTCCTCGATGATCTCATAGGCCAGCGTAATGGGCGCAGCGTGGCGCAGCATGGCCTGAGCCGGGCAGTACTTTTCAGCGGAGAGTTGCATGGCGCGCTCCACAGCCGCCGGGTCGACGCCATGCCCGCGCAACACATAAGTCACCTTCATTTCGGTAAAGACGTGGGGGTGATCCTTGGCGCGCGGCGCATCGACCTTGACTTCGAAAGCGGTCACGTCCTGTCGCTTCTTGCGAAGAATAGAGATCACATCCATGGCCGTGCAACCGGCCAGACTGATCGCCAGCAACTCCATCGGGCGAAAACCGCTGTCCGCACCGCCCACTTCGGGCGACGAATCCAAGATAATTTTATGACCGCTGTCGGCTGTACCCTCAAACTGCATACCGCCGTTCCACGTGACTTGTGCTTTCATCATGGGCCTTGCCTTTCCGTGAATTGCATTGGGTATTTATTGCACCGGTCGACCGCCATCCGGAACGAAGGCAAGGACGGGGACAGCACCATTGCGCCTCTAGACCAGCGGTAGGACGAAGAAATAGACGGCCAGGAAATGGAGAATGCAACCCGCCAGCACAAAAAGGTGCCAAATAGCATGATTGAAAGGAATCGCCTTGACCTTGAAGAAAATCGTACCGAACGAGTAGGTCAACCCGCCGCCGACGAGCAGGGCAACGCCGGTAGGTGGCAGGTTATGCGCAATCTCAAGGGCCGCTAACAGGCCCAACCAGCCCATCCCCAGGTAGGTGATGAGCGAGATCGTATGAAAGCGGCCGACGAAGAATATCTTGAAGATAATACCGGCTACAGCAAGCCCCCAGACCAACGCCATGATAATTGCACCGAGCGGGTTGCCGATGATCATCAGCGTAAAGGGCGTGTAGGTGCCAGCAATCAGCAAGTAGATGGCACAGTGGTCAACGATCCGCAGGACGCGCTTGGCTGCCGTATGGGGGATAGCGTGGTAGAGGGTCGAGGCAGCAAAGAGCAAGATGATGCTGATGCCGTAGATGAGCGCTGCAGCCAGGATAGTGCCATCGGCCACATTCATCGCCTTCATCGCCAGCAGGATCAACCCGACGACACCCAGCAACACACCCACACCATGGGTCGAAGCATTGAAAACTTCCTCCAGAACGCTATACCGGTGCACGCCAGTGGCATTCTTGCTCACAGAGCCTCCCAATAGAGTCATCTAGTCCAGCACGTACCGATGCGTGGGCACCGGCACGTACATTATGACAACATTTTGCCTACTTCGCAGCTTTGCATTGTGGTCTGAGGTGAGTTCAGAAGCACTCCAAACGGAGGCTACTCACGGCATACAGCACCTCTCTGCTGAATCGTTCGAAAGTGATTCTAGACGATTGTGACAAAATCGTCTACCTTGATTGTGCAACAGCCGTCACGTACTGAATCCATTTCACGCAGAGCCGCAAGGCGGGCAGAAAGCCTGTTGACAGGGCTACCGCTTCGCTCTGCTGCGTAAAGCGGAAACATAAAGGACTGACATTTTACATCATACCACCCCAAAGGAGGCATTTCCATGCAGTATCGTTCTCTTGGCCGCACAGGTGTGCAAGTGACGCCGCTCTGCCTGGGCGCAATGAACTTCGGCAGCCCGACGGACGAGGCTGAGTCAACCGCCATCATCAACCGTGCCCTGGACAGCGGCATCAACTTCATCGACACAGCCAATGTCTACAACGCCGGCGAGAGCGAACGTATCGTCGGCAAGGCACTTCAGCAGAACGGCCGACGCCATGAAATTGTGCTGGCGACGAAGGTCTTTGGCAAAATGGGCGAGGGTGCCAACGAGCAGGGTGTGACGCGCTATCACATCATCAAGGCGTGCGAGGATTCGCTGCGCCGCCTGCAGTCCGACCATATTGACCTCTACCAGCTCCACCGTCCTTCGCTCAGTGTGCCGCAGGACGAGACGCTGCGCGCCTTTGACGACCTGGTCCGAGCGGGCAAGGTGCGCTACATCGGCTGCTCCACTTTTCCTGCATGGAAGGTGATGGAGGCACTCGGCGTGAGTCGTGAGCAGAATCTGGTGCGCTACATCAGCGAGCAACCGCCCTACAACCTGCTCGACCGGCGCATCGAAAACGAGCTGGTGCCGCTGGCACAGGCGCATGGCCTGGCGCTGCTGCCGTGGTCACCCCTGGCTGGCGGCATCCTGGCCGGCCGTTATGCGAATAAGCAGGAGTTCCCTGCCGGCTCGCGTGCCGAGCGTACCAACGAGACCTTTCGCAAGCGCATCACTCAGCGCGGCATTGACGTGGCAGTGGCCGTGGCCAACATGGCCGCCGAGCGCAACCTGACGTCGTCGCAGTTGGCACTGCTGTGGGCCATGGAGCAGCCAGGCATCACCTCGCCCATCATCGGACCACGCACCATGCAGCATCTGGAAGACGCGCTGCCGCTGCTCGACATGCGGCTCGACAATGCCGACCATGCCCTCTTCGACGCACTGGTTCATCCGGGTACGGCCGTCGCAGACTTCCACAACAGCAACGATTGGATGAAGGCACGCGTGCTGGACTGACCGGTACGGGCTGCGGCTGGAGGAATTCCTCCAGCCGCAGCCACACAACGGGAAAGCGATTCACCCTAGACAATGAGATCATGACACGCGCCAGCACATCCCCGGCGCCCATCGGCAGAAATCCAGCATAGGCAATTCCCCTACTGAATTCCTAGTTGATCTTGGGCCGTCGCAGGCCGGCAATCCCCCTGCCCCGATGTCGTCGAAGACAGGCACACTCTGCCGTAGAGGCCAGGCTCGATACGCGGGCGTCGCTAAGCAGCAAGCGCAGCAGCAACTTTCTCCGGGCGAGATCAGGCCTCCTGGGCAGGGGCACCAGGGCTGGGTTATCGACGAAACCGAGCAGAGCGATCGGATCGGCGAGCGAGACGACCGAGCCACTACGACATAACCACGGAGAACAGCGGCTCATGATCTTGGCATCCAGACCGCTGGAGGTGCCTACTGCGCCTTCACATCGATCTCGATCTTGTCCAGGGTCTCAGCCAGAGTAATCTCGCGGCGCAGCCCCCAATTATCGTAGAGCAGGCTCTCGGTCGGGTTCCAGATGGCTACCCACACGATGACGGTGACCGCCGGGGACAGCGCTGACAGAAGTTTGTTTAGATTATCCGGGAGCGCCAAGTTGAGCAACAACAGGATGACGACTGCGGAGACCGCTATCACAATGCCCCAGGGCAGGCGTGCCACTCCCTCGGACGTAGAAATCTCCAGCAACTGCTTCGACTTGGCGAGGTGATGGTCAGCATAACGCTACACGGCAGTCTTCGCCGCCTGCGCCAGCCCGTCGCGCAGTTCGGTTGCCGGCAACAACAGCATGCTCGTCACCTGCAGCGGACGTCGCAGGCGACGAGCATGCAGGTAGTCGGCGATATCGTCGACTACAGCGCTCGAGCGCACCTGGTCAGCAAAAGGGTCGAACTTTGGCGCCTCGAAGAGCTGCTCCACACACTCGGCAACTGCTGTGACGGCAACCACATCCCCTTGATCTACAAACGTTGTTGCCGATGCCATCCTGTACGCTCCTGCCCGCAGGGGCCATGCTGGGTTGATTACTGACCGTAGACATGCGTGTAGCGATAGTGCAGATTGGCCACATCCTCGTCCGAAATGCGGTCGGGCTGGCCAATCTGCAGGGCGAGCCAAACGGTCGCCGCCACGTCCTCCACCATGACTGCAGCCTTCAGAGCGGCCTTGGCAGTCGGCCCAACCGTGAAGACCCCATGGTTCTTGAGCAGGACTGCCGGCGACGAACCGATGGTATCGATCACAACCTTGCCGATGTCCTCGCCGCCGATCAGCGCAAAGGCACCACAGGGGATCGGTCCGCCGAACTCGTCGGCCTGGGCGGTCAGGTAGACGGGGATCGACATGCCGTTGGCCGCAAAGGCCGTAGCGTAGCGCGAGTGCGTGTGGACAATACCGCCGACATCCTGCCGGTGTCGATAGATATAGAGGTGGCTGGCCGTATCGGACGACGGCTTGAGCGTGCCTTCGACGACGTCGCCTTCCAGATCGACGACGACCATATGCTCGGGGCGCAGATCCTCATAGCGGATGCCCGACGGCTTGATGACGACGAGACCAGAGTGTGGGTCGCGCGCGCTGATGTTACCACTCGTCCATGTCACGAGATTCTGCTTGGGCAGCTCCAGATGAAGCCAGTGAAGTTCTTCTTTGATCGATTCAAGCATGATACTTTCCCAGAGTCATCCTACAGGAACAAAAAAGAATAGGATCGATTATCAGCAGTCGGTTCCATCGGCGTCGACGATGGCCTAGCTGGTGCCGCCCGCAGCAGTTCACCCCTACAGTTCCAGAATAGCCGGCCGTGAGATTGTCTGGCCGTTCACCGCCACGTCGATGGTCGGCCAGCCGTCGATGACCGTCAGCACTTCGTTGCCGGCCGCTCCCACAAGCACTGTGTCCTCGGACTTGGTACCGGTGATGGACGGATTCCAGGCATAGACCTGACCGGTAGCCACGACCTGCGTCATACCAGGCGCAGCGATGACCTCACGCGGCTCGTAGGCGGCGGGGCCGCCCTGGTGGTGATATTGCCACTGGTCGGCGAAGTCTCCGGCTGCATAGGCGGCCTGCGCATCGGCGAAGATATCGCCCAGCGTGCGCCCGGGTCGTGTGCCCAGGATGAAAGTGCCGTCGATCTGCGCCACGATCTGCTCCTTGCGCCGCAGCTCAGCGGTGAGCTTGCCGAAACGGATCAGGCGCGTGATAGAGCAGACAAGACCGTCCTGCCGCCCACAGAGCACGAGCATGGCATAGCGGTCGAGCTTGTGATTGGTAGGGATGGGATGGCGGAACTGGAAGATGCGCTCGTCAGTAGCGATGAGGTTGACGATGGCCTGGGCACCGCGGCGCTCGGTCTCGAAGGCGAGACGAGCGGCGATCTCATGTTCGGTCATGCCCGGCGTCAGCGAACGGATAGCCTCATTCATCGCTGCAGCGCAGAGCCCGCCTAATGCACGGAATCGGTCCCCTTCCGCGGGCAGCAGCAGCGAACGTTGCCAGGCCAACGCTCCTGAGATATCGATCGCGCCCGGCAGGGCGAAGTCGGCCCCAGTACGCTTGCCGTCAACGATCTTGGCCAGCGTATTGTCGGCCTTATACCACGGCGAAACGCGCAATTTCCAGCCGGCGGCGCCCAGCCCTTCCTCCTGGTCCAGACGCGGCGCCTCGATAGAATTGGTTACGACAAACTGCTCATCCGCCGTGACAACCAGCGTGCCGATCCCATCGGACGATGCGGTATTGACATAGGAACGGTGGCCGGCTGTTGCCCAGGCGAAACTGCCTACCGTACGCAGAACCAGGGCATCCAGCTGCTGTTCCTGCATGAAGGTACGAATTTGTACCAGCCGATCTTCTTGCAGAGCCATCGGGAAACTCTCCTTTCAGTCCTGTGCACCGTGGTGATAGGTCGCCCATCCCAGGTACTTGGTCAGCGCTTCGTGAACGGGTGCAGCAACTTCAGCAAGATTCATAGCAACATGGTGTTCATATCCGTTCTCACAGATATGATTGAGCAGCTTCTGCAAGCGCGGCACATGCACGACACCATAGCCGCCGAAGGTCTTGAGCGGATCGTTGGTGACAGTGCCCTCGCCCACATAGGCGACGACCTTGCCGTTGAGATCATCGGTGGAGACACGCAGGTAGGTGAAAGGATCGCCCTTGACGCGACCGACAACCGTGCCATAGGTATTGTCGCGCCCCACGGTGCCGGCAATGATCTCCTGATAGTCCATCACAGGAATGTCGTCAGCCGGAATCACATCGCTTGGCTTGTCGACGAAGATATCCTTGGGCAGGTTAGAGCAATGGAAAATGACAGCCTTATCGGGGTCATCGCCATAGTTATTGTTCCAGTCGACGATAGCACTGGGCTTGCCCGACGCATAGGCCAGGGCCATCATGGCCACGGTGCCGGCAATATCGGTCTCGCAGGCTGAGGGCATGAGGCCGTTGCTCATCATGCTCATAACCGTGCACGGCACGACACCGAAATACTCTTCCATCGAGGTCCAACACTGGATAGCGCTGGCTTGCAGGTTGCGCTCACCCATCCAACCGTCGATGACGGCACCGAGCTTGGCCATCTTCATCAGCGAGTCGGCCGGAATCCCTCTGGTCGGGATATAGCCGTCGATCTGCTGGAGTTTGGCCTTCACGTCGGCGGCGTTGTTGTCAAGCACCTCAATGCGGCCAAAGACCTCGGAGAGATCGAGGGTCTCCACGGTGATGCCGCTGCGTTCAAGCAGCTTCTCGCTGAAGCGGACGGTGTTGAAAGCCTGCGGCCGAGCGCCGATGGCGCCGATGCGGGCGAACTTCATGCCACGCACCACACGGCAGACGCCGGCAAAACGCTGCAGGTCGGCACGGAACTTTGCGCCGGTAGGTTCGACTGTATGCAGACTGGTCAGCGAGTACTTTATACCGTACTGGCGCAGGTTATTGCAGACCGACATCTTGCCGCAGAAAGAATCGCGACGGTCCTTGATAGTCATGTTGGCGGCATCGTCGGGAAACGCGTGAATCAGCACAGGTACGCCCAACTCAGCCCAGCGCAGGGCATTGGCAATGGCGCGTTCGTCGCCGAAGTTGGGCAGCGTGACAAGAACCCCGTCGATCTCCTCGCGGTGCTTGCGGAAGAGGTCGGCGCACTTTTGCGCTTCAGCCAGGCTCTCGATACTGCCATAGCGAGCTTCTTCGGGCGACAAGGCGACGGTCTTGAAGCCCTCTTCTTCCAGCACCCGGAGTACAGTGGCACGCCCGCTATTGCACAGGTGTGCCGGAAAAAAGTCACGATTGCCGACGATGAGACCGAGTGTGACAGGTTTGGTGGCTAGTTTCATGAGTCAATCTCCCAGAACTGAGTTAGTATGACGGGTTGCGGAACGATGCGGTATCCGGCAAGGAGCACACTGCCGCCGGCCAGACGAGGTAAAAAGCCATGTGACGACAGTGTCCGAATCAGGCGCCAGCCGCCAGTCTGTTAAAACGTTTTAAGCAACGATATCATAGCACGGGGTATGCGCCCTGTCAACGCGGGCGGGAACGAGGTCGATTGCGACCCGCTCGATTCTCAACCGGCAGATTTCATTGACAGAGGAGCGCATTCACTCTACAATAGACTACACATTTGACCAGACTTAGCACATTTGTGCAGCGTGTGTCGCGTCTGGCGCCATGCCGGCGGCCATATGCGATCAAAAGACGGGGAGCAACATGAACGATACGTTTGCCGGATTCGGTGCGGGGAGTTTGCGGGAGATGCTTCGCCAGATGCTGCTGATCCGCTCCTTTGAAGAATCGGCCGAACAGCTCTACTTTCAGGGGCTGATCCACGGCACCATGCACCTCTCGATTGGGCAGGAGGGTTCGGCCGTGGGTGCATGCGCTGCACTGCGGGCGGAGGACTACATTCTTAGCACTCACCGCGGCCACGGCCACTGCATTGCCAAGGGTGCCCGCGCCGACCAGATGATGGCCGAGTTTTTCGGCAAGGAGACAGGCTACTGCCGCGGCCGCGGCGGCTCGATGCACATGGCCGACGTCGGCACGGGCAACCTGGGCGCCAACGGTATCGTGGCCGGCGGCGTGCCCATGGCAGCGGGTGTGGGACTCAGCATTCAGATGCAGCAGCAAAAGCGAGTTGCGCTGGTTTTCTTTGGGGACGGCGCGGCGAACGAAGGGGCGTTTCACGAAAGCCTCAACCTGGCGGCGATCTGGAATCTACCAGTGATCTATTTTTGCGAAAACAACCATTACGCCATGTCCATGTCGATCTTCAAAGCCAGCAAGATCGAGAACCTCAGCATGCGGGCAGCAGCCTATGGCGTACCTGGTGTCACGGTCGACGGCAACGATGTGATCGAGGTTTATCGTGCCACACAGGAAGCAGCAGAACGAGCCCGCCACGGCGGTGGACCGACGCTGATCGAGGCCAAAACCTACCGATGGAAAGGTCACAGCAAGAGCGACAAGCAGCGTTACCGCAGCAAGGAAGAAGTCAAGGAGTGGCAGGAACGAGACCCGATCGCCCGCCTGGCACAGCGCATGCTGGAAGCCAATGTGCTGGATGAAGAGTCGCTGGCGCGCATGCAGTCACAGGTCGAGGAGGAGATTTCAGCAGCGATCGAATTTGCCAAGGCCAGCCCGGAGCCAGACCCAGGCACCCTCTTAGAGGGGGTGTACGCATGAGCCGCGAGATGACCTATGCCGAGGCAATTCGTGAGGCTATCGACCTGGCCATGGCGCGCGACCCTCGCGTCTTTCTCCTGGGCGAGGATGTTGGCGTTTACGGCGGCGCCTTTGGCGTGACCGACGGTCTGGTCCAGAAGTACGGTGCGGAACGGGTGCGCGACACACCGATCTCAGAGGCGGCTATCGCCGGCGTGGCAACCGGTGCGGCCCTGACCGGCATGCGCCCAATTGCTGAAATCCAGTTCATGGACTTTATCACGCTCTCGATGGAGCAACTCGTCTTGCAGGCAGCAAAGCTGCGCTTCATGCTGGGTGGCAAGGTGTCGGTGCCCTTTGTATTGCGCACGCCGGCAGGCGCCGGCACGGGTGCAGCGGCGCAACACTCCGAGAGTCTGGAAAACTGGTTCGTACACGTGCCGGGGCTCAAGGTAGTCATGCCCAGCACACCGGCCGACGCCAAGGGGCTGTTGCTGGCAGCAATCGAAGATCCGAACCCAGTCATCTTTGTCGAACACAAGCTGCTCTACCGTACCAAGGGATCGGTGCCAGAAGCCTATTATACAACCCCTCTGGGGCGCAGCGAGGTCAAGCGCGCAGGGCGCGACGTGACGATTATTGCCACATCGCTGATGGTCGTACGCGCACTGGAGGCGGCGACACAGCTGGCGGCAGATGGGATCGAGGCTGAGGTTATCGATCCGCGCACGCTCAAACCGCTGGATGCAGAGCCACTGATCGCCTCGGTCTGCAAGACGGGGCGCGTCCTGATCGTACACGAGGCATGCAAAACAGGCGGGTTTGGCGGCGAGGTCGCGGCCGTTCTGGCCGAATCTGCAGCGTTCGACTATCTTGATGCGCCCATTCGCCGCCTGGCCGGGTTGGACATTCCCGTGCCCTACAACCGCGACCTGGAACGGCGCATGGTACCGCAGATCGAGGATATCGTCGCCACCGCGCGGCGACTGGTCAAGGAAGCGAAGTGACCCATGCCTGTATCCGTGATAATGCCCAAGTTTGGCATGGCGCAGGAGGAAGGCACAATCATCCGCTGGCTGAAACAGAGCGGCGATCGGGTAGAAAAAGGCGAGTCGATCCTAGAGGTACAGACCGACAAGGTAGACATGGAGGTCGAAGCACCAGCCAGCGGCATCCTCTATGATCTGCGTTTTGGCCCGGACGCCGTAGTGCCGGTCACAACGCTGGTAGCACGGATTGCCGTGGCAGGTGAATCGTACGCCGATCGCGATCAGAGCAGCGGTCCAGCGGCAACTGGCGCACCCGGTGCCAGCTTAGGATCGACGCGCCGCAGCCAGCGCGTCAGCCCAGTGGCACAGCGCATCGCAGAGGCGGTCGGAATCGACCTGGAGACCGTAACAGGGAGCGGGCTGGCCGGGCGGATCACTAAACAGGATGTGACGCGGGCAGCAATCACTGCGCCAGGCAATGTGCCGGTGGGAGATCGGCTACGGGCGACACCGGCAGCACGGCGTATTGCACGCGCGCTCGCCATCGACCTGGCGCGCGTGCAAGGCAGCGGCCCTGAAGGGCGCGTCCAAGCGATGGATGTCGAGACAGCAGGGCTTGAGCGAATTGCACCTGCATCGATAGACGAGCCGAACCATGCGGAAAGCATTGTATTCCCAGAGCAGAACAGCGAACAGGCGCTGCGCGGACGACGACGCACCATCGCCACCCGGCTGAGTCAGAGTTGGCAGAGCATTCCTCATATCTTCTTGTCAACCAGCGTGGACATGACGCAGGTCGACACTCTGAGTGCTGCGCTGGGGTCCGAAATCGAGCGACGCAACGGCAAGCTCACCCCTACCGTGTGGATCGCGCGGGCGACAGCGCTGGCCCTGCTGCGCCACGACCGCCTCAATGCGTGGCTGCTCGGCGACAGCACACAGGGCTGGCGCGTGCGCCAGCACAGCGCCGTTGCCCTGGGCATCGCCGTTGCGCTGGACGACGGGATCATCGTTCCCGTGGTGCGCAATGCGCAGGCACTGGGGATCGCTGCTCTGGCGATTCAGATTGCAGAGTTGGCGCAGCTGGCACGGGCTGGCAAGCTCGAACCGGATGCAGTCACCGGCAGCACCTTCACCCTCTCGAATCTCGGTATGTACCCTATTGAGCACTTCACTGCCATCATCAATCCGCCGGAGGTGGGGATTCTTGCCGTGGGGCGGACCCAGATGGAACCCGTATGGAACGGCACGGCATTCGAGCCACGCGCGAGGATGCACGTGACACTGTCGGCCGACCATCGGGCTGTGGATGGCGCCGTGGCGGCAGCCTTCCTGGCCGAAGTCAAACAACTCCTGGAAGCACCGGCACAGTTGCTGCTCTAATCGGGTGCCGATGATCGTTCTGCGGTTGGCAAACCGGGTTTCAGATAGCAACCTGGTTTACCAACCGAAAAATCACAATTGGCAGACAATGAGCGCAGTCGTCCTTGCGGCAGGACGGGTTCCGGTCACCGGCAAGCACACCCACTCCCGGAACCCCGCACCACCAGCACGGGCAACAGCCCTCCATCCTACGCAGCCAGCATCATGGCTTCGGGGGCCACGAGTGACTGTGGTTTGGTGTATATCGCCAAGTGCACAGCCGTCCGCTCAGTATCGTCAATCATCACAGTCGAAAAGCTAGGGACGATGACGAGGTCGATGCCATCTTCGGCCAGATAGCCACGGGCGATAGTCGCTGCCTTGATCGCTTGGTTGAGCGCGCTGGCCCCGATGGCCTGCACTTCCACGTACCCTTCCTCGCGCATGATGCCAGCAATAGCGCCAGCGACGGCTGTTGAGCGTGACTGACTGGAGACCCTTACGAGATTTGCCATGATTTGCCTCCTTAAGACAACTAGGAGAGGAATCCGCTAGAACGTTCCAGAACTGCACCGGATGGGGTTGGGCTCTGGCTTCATCATTTCCTCTTGTCTCCAGTGTAGCGTCACAACCGCTGACGGAACGTTGATGGGCCATCAACGCAGCCCATCCAGCATACTTCCCCCTTTGATAGCATATCACTGATCGGGTGAGAATATGCCGGACAGCCGCCTAAAACGCAGCAGGAATTTTCAGATATTGCGTTTTGCTTCTTACTCAGGAATCACGCAGCGGCAGCCAGGATGGCGTAGAGTTCATCGTCGGTGAGAGGGAGAGGATTGGCCTTCATGCTGCTGGCCGCCCTGGCGGCCTTGACAACGTTGGTGGCATGGGCGACATGGTAGCCATAGGTGGAGAGCGAGGGAATCGCCAGCTCGCGCGTCAACGATTGCAGCCACGCAACAGCATCGTCCGGCGTGGCATCGGCGCGACCGGTGAGCATGACGGCCACGGCGCGAAAACGATCCAGCAACGGGCTATGTGGAGCTCGGGCTGCCAGAGCACGGGCGTTGGCGGCAAAGACAGGCGCCAACAGCGCTGCGCAGACAGCGCCGTGAGGCGCGCCGTAAGTGCCGCCGAATGGACCTGCAAAGCCATGAACGGCGCCCAGACCTGCATTGGCCAGGGCGAGGCCACTACAGAGGCTGGCAAATGCCATTTCGCGGCGTGCCTCCGCGTCGCTGCCATCTACAAAAGCGCGACGCAGCGCCCGTACCACGTGGGCGATCCCTTCTTTGCAGATGGCGTCAACCAGAGGATTGGCGCGCGACGAGACGAACGGCTCAATCAGCTGCGTCAGCGCGTCCAGGCCGCTAGCCGCGGTCTGTGCCGGTGGCAGCGAATGGGTCAGCAGTGGATCGACGAGAGCCACGCACGGGAGCATCGCAGCGCTGCGCAAGCTCACTTTGACCTTGTGCTCAGGCGATGCCAGCACGGCATTGCGCGTGACCTCACTGCCTGTTCCGGCGGTAGTGGGAGCGGCGATGAAGGGCAACGGTTTGACCAGTAGGGGTTGGGCGCTCCCGATCACTTCCAGATAGTCGTAGATATCGCCTTGGTTGGTAGCCAAGGCTGCAATCGCCTTGCCGGCGTCGACGACGCTGCCTCCGCCGATGCCGATGACCAGATCGGCCTGGCTTTCGCGGGCGACAACAACGCCCTGTGCGACAGTGGCCACATCGGGCTCGCCGCCGACTATGAAGAGGGCGTTGGCCACCCCAGCGGCAGCCAGCGAGGCCTGCAAGGGTTCGACGTGACGCCGGTTGCTGCCAGCCACGATCAGAGCGTTGTGGCCGAGCGTGGCCGCCAACGCACCGGCCTGTTCTGCGACACCGTCGCCAAAGACAATTCGTTGCGCAGTTGCAAACTCAAAGGTCATACGATCACCTTCCTTGTGCACCAGCAAAAAAGTCGTCCCAGGGAATTTCAGGCGGCGCATCATGGCAGACGATATCGATCAGCGTGCGCAATAACGGTATTGCGGCGCCGTCGAACCTGCCATCAGCGACAAATCGATCTACCGTCGGACCGATTGCCTGAAGCAACTGGGATCCTTCAATAGTGTCGTCGGGCATGTACGTAGCCTTCGCGGCAGAAAAAGGGATGCCCATGCCCAGGTAGCGCCCCATGCGCCCGTTGCGGCCGCCCATGCTGGTGACGTACATGTCACCGGCACCCGGCAGCGAGACGACGCTGCGCCGATCTCCGCCCATGTAGTCGACGACATAGGCCGTTTCCCACAGACCTTGGGCAAAGAGTGCAGCGGCCAGGTTCCACATGACGGCGTCGTTCTCTGGTTTACCGGTCTTTTCAAGAATGCCGTTGGCCAGCCCGACGGCCAGGGCATAGATGTTCTTCATCGCCACGCACGTTTCCACACCGATCATGTCGGTGCTGGTCCACACATGATAATAAGGCGTGCGCAGAAGCACAGCCAGCTGTTCGAGCAGTGCGGAATCCTCGCCAGTGACGACGACACAGGTGTGATGGCGCACGACCAGTTCACCGGCAATAGAAGGGCCACCGATGGCCGCCAATTTGATACGATCACGATGGCGTACGGGCAGATGTTCGCGCAGCACCCATGGCAGTAGATCGATGCGATCCTCGCTGCCTGTCATACCTTTGGTCAAGAAGAGCAGGGGCACATCGTCGGGCAGGACAGCAGCCAGTTGGTCGCCGGCCCAGCCGATGCCGTTAGAATTCACGCCAATCACGACGACATCCGCGTCCTGGATGGCTTCACCCAGACGGTCGTACGTGAAGGGCACAACAGTGGGATGCAGGTGGGCACGCAATTTCGGGTGGACGTGGGACTCGTGGATTTCCTCGACCATATCGCCGTCGAGATGAGTACCGACAAGCCTGACACGGTGACCATTGTCGGCAAGGGGCGTGCTGAACGCGCTGCCCATCATACCGGCGCCCAGAATGACGATATTTGCCATGTTCTCTTTCTCCTCAGGTGTGTGGAGGCTCTACACGGGTCTCTGCGGTAGCACTGGCCAGTTCAAGCACAGCGCGGGCAGTGATGTCGTCCGTTGCGAGCACGGTCAGATAGCCACCCCGCAACGCGCCCAGGATCGAGGCGACCTTGGGCAGGCCGCGCGCCACGGCCAGCACGCGCGGGACACAGCGCAGGTCGTGCAGGTCAATCCCAACAACACGACGGTTGATGGCAAAGCGCTCCCACTCACCGTGCGCGTCAAAAAAGCGACCGACGGTCTCACCGACCACCCCCTGGCTGCGCAGGCTGGCGAGTTCGGCGGAGGAAAGGTGGCCGGCACGCAGGAAGCTGGCGGCCTCCTCTTCGACCGTGCCGATACCGGTCAAGGCCAGGGCGACGCTGCGGGCGCGATCCATATCGTCGCGCACCGACGGCTCGTGATAAAGCATCTCGCGCAGCGCCTCCTGTTCCACGAAGACAGGGGCATGCATGTCGTGGTGGCGGCCGCCCAGCCGTCCGGCCAGCATACGCGCCAGGTCCGGCCCATCGATCTCCGGGTCAGCGGCACCCACGCTGCCTAGAATCTGCATGACATCGATCTGGCGCGTGCGGTCTTCGGGCAGGGCGCTGACTGTCGCGTGCACGCCTATGCCCCAAGCGATGCCGATACAGGTGCGCGGCGGCATACTCTCGATGGCACGCTGGAGGTAGATCGCAGCGAGGCTGCCGACCGCAGCCAGTAACTCTGCTTCGTGCTGGTCACTGGAAGTGCGCAGGACGTAGGCATCCTGAAGTTCAAAGTGTTCGAGCAGCGCCTGCTCCAACCGATAGTTGCGGTGAACAGGCCGGCGGATTCGAATCTCAACAATGCCGAGATCATGCGCCTCCTTGATGAGACGCGAGACGCTGGAACGGGAGATTCCAAGCCTGTCAGCAATTTCCTGCTGATTGTGGTTCAGCTCGTAGTAGAGGCAGGCAACCGTTACCAGCAGATCCGTACGGACGTCACGACTGCTGTCGGGCAGTTGCACCATACCGATTTCCTTCACTGTGGTAGCGGTGTGCAAGGAGCCAATTAGAGAGCAGTGTACCCTCCGTCGATCAAGATCGTCTCGCCGGTAATCAAATCCGACGCCGGCGAAGCCAGAAAGAGCACCAGGTCAGCGACTTCAATGGGCTCGCCGAAACGCCCCAAGGGAATCTTGGCGAGCATAGGAGCGCTCTTGACCGGGTCCCCCCACACCTTGAGTCCCATTGGGGTCAGGATGACCGTTGGCGCCACAGCGTTGACCTGAATGTTGTACGGGCCGAACTCAATCGCCATGACCTTGGTCAGCATATTGAGACCGCCCTTGGATGCACAGTAGGCAGCATGCGCCTCCAGGCCGATGACGCCAGCCTGCGAGGAGACGTTGACAATCTTGCCGCGCCCTTGCGCAATCATGCCCGGTGCAAGCAACTGAGCCAACAGGAAGGGCGCACGCAGGTTGACGGCAAGCGTGGCGTCCCAGTCCTCAACCTTGGCGTCGAGAATGGTAGCCGGGTGAGAGATGCCGGCGTTGTTGACCAGAATATCGACAGCTCCAAAGTGGCGCAGCGCGCTTTCGGCAGCCAGGCGGGTCTCGTGCGTTGAGGCAAGGTCAGCTTCGATCACGTAGCAGGTGCGCCCAGTGGCACGCACAGCGTCAGCGGTCTCCGCCAGCCCGGCGGCGTCACGGCCAACGATAGCAACATCAGCACCGGCTTCGGCCAGCAGGCGCGCCACCTCAGCGCCAATTCCCTTGGAGCCGCCGGTGACGAGGGCGCGGCGCCCAGATACAGCAAAACGGTCAAGATAGGTGCTCACACTCCGGCTCCTTCCAGCACAGATGATTCTAACGGGCGCAATTTCGTTCACGCCCTGCACTATCGCTCATCATACTCGCAGCTTGACTGGCAGGCAAACCCCAAGCAGAGCGCGTCGGCGGGGCCGAATTCAACTCCGTGGATGGCTGCACTTGAACGCCGTGTGTATCGGCACAAAGAGGGCGCCGGAATTCAATCCGGCGCCCTGCAGCACTCTCCATGCATCGGCTCTGGCGTCGATTACGCTCAACTACGTCGGCGGCGCAGGATGTCCAGATAGACAGCCAAGATCACAATGACGCCAGTGACAACGAACTGCCATTCTTGCGGCACATTCATAATCCGCAGGCCGTTGGTCAGCGTGCTGATAATGAAGGCACCGATGATAGTGCCGAGAATCGTGCCTTCGCCACCGCTGAGCGATGTGCCGCCAATCACGACTGCGGCGATGGCATCAAGTTCGTAGCCGACACCCAGCGCAGGCTGGGCCGAGTTGAGGCGAGAGGCGATCATAACACCGGCCAGCCCGCTGAAGACGCCGCCAAGGGCGTAAACAGCAGTCTTCCAGTTGGCTACATTGACGCCGGAAAGACGGGTTGCCTCTTCGTTGCTGCCGATGGCTACGGTGTAACGGCCCAGCACAGTCTTGCCCAGGATGAACGCTGCAATCAGAGCGGCGACAAAAAGGATAAAGACGGCGTTGGGCACACTGAAGTCGGGTGCAAGGGGCGCCAAAACCGGGTCGAGGAAGGAAGACATCGTCAGCTGGCGAAAGGCCGGCGTGTCATTGAAATAAATGGGCTTCACGGTGCCCGTCTCGATGGTCGAGAGCACCAGCGCCAGGCCGCGTGCGATCATCATCATGCCCAGCGTCGCAATGAAGGGCGGGATGCGCATACGTGAGATGATCAAGCCATTGATGAGTCCAGCTACCGTCCCCGTGAGGATACCGACCGCGATCCCAACCGGGATAGGCAGATCGTAAATTGTAATGGCCAGCCCGGTCATCACAGCCGATAAGGTCATCACCGTACCGACAGAGAGATCGATGCCTGCCGTGATAATGATGAAAGTCACGCCCAGAGCGAGCACACCGTTGACGGCCGTGGCCAGCAAGATCCCGACGATGTTTTCTGGCGTTGCAAAATAAGGGGAGAGAAAGGTGAAGACAAGGAAAATGACAATCAGTGCAGCGAAGGCAAGCAGTTTTTGCGCAGCGCTGGACTGCAAGATTGAGCGCCTGGGTGCCATACGAGTCGTTTCTACGGTTGCCATAGTCATCCCTATTCTGCTAGTTGCCCATTGGACGGAACATCTGCACCTGTCGCTACCATGACGCTGCGCTGGGTGGCAAACCGCATAATGCCCTCCTGGGTAGCCTCCCCGGCAGCAAGTTCGCCAGTAATGCGCCCCTCGCACATGACAACGATACGGTGGCTCATGCGCAGAATCTCGGGTAGTTCCGAGGAGATCATGATGATGGATTTACCCTGATGGGCCAGTTCGTTGAGCAACTTATAAATCTCACTCTTGGCACCGACATCAATCCCGCGCGTCGGCTCGTCAAAAATCAAGATGTCGGTATCGGCGGTCAGCCATTTGCCGATCACGACCTTCTGCTGGTTGCCGCCTGACAGATTGCGCACACGCTGCTCAATGCTTGGTGTCTTGATAGAGAGTGCATCAACATAGCGGCTGGCTGTCTTGGCCGTCTTGTCATCGTTGACAATACCGAGCATACCTGTGAATTGCCTGAACGCCGCCAGCGCAATATTCGCCTCGACATCCAGTCCCAGGGCCAGGCCATAGCGTTTGCGGTCCTCGGAGAGATAGCCGATACCATAGCGCACGGCATCGCGCGGGCTGGCGATAGCAGCTTTCTCGCCCTTGATGTAGATTTCACCTGAGTCGAGTGGGTCAGCGCCAAAAATCGCGCGGGCCACTTCCGTGCGCCCAGCGCCCATCAGTCCGGCAAAGCCGAGAATCTCGCCGCGCTTGAGGGTGAAACTGACATCCTTGATCGCTGTGCCGCGGTTCAGGTGACGCGCCTCCAGCACGACCTGATCGCTGGGATACTCTGGCACTTCCGGCGCGGACTCATAGATCGTGCGTCCGACCATCATGCTGATAATACGATCGATGGTCACTGTCGCCGCATCCACGGTATCGACATAGTGGCCGTCACGCATGACGGTGATGAGATCGGAGATCTGTTTCAATTCTTCCAGGCGGTGCGAGATGTACACGATGCCGACACCGCGCTCACGGAACTGGCGGATGATGCGGAACAACTCCTCGATCTCTGACTCGGTCAGGGCGGCGGTGGGTTCGTCCATGATCAGCACCTGCGAGTTGAAAGAGAGTGCCTTGGCAATCTCCACCATCTGTTGTCTAGCGACCGTCAAATCAGCCGCCTTGGTGCGCGGGTCCAGGCGCAGGTGCATACTCTCAAAAAGATCCTGCGTCTGAGCATTAATCTTTTTCTCGTCGAGCATAAAGGGGAGTGGCTGGCGCGGCTCACGGCCAACGAAGACGTTTTGCGCCAGCGACAGATGGGGCATGAGGTTCAGCTCCTGGTGAATCATGCTAATCCCCAGATGTTGTGCGGCACGCGGGGTCGGGATTTCGACTTCCCGGCCTTGGTAGAGGATCGTGCCGGCATCTTTGGCATAGATACCCGCCAGAATCTTCATCAACGTCGACTTGCCAGCGCCATTCTCGCCCACCAGGGCATGTACCTCGCCGGAGCGCAATTCAAATTGCGCATTTGCAAGGGCCCGCACGCCTGGAAAAGATTTATCGATCCCTTCCATTTTGAGCACGACATCGCCCATGAGAATTCCTTTATTACGAACGCGTTGTGACCAATTGGGGATTGGGAGGCAGCGGGTCAGATTCAGGGAATCATCGGGGAAGGCAGGTGCCTTCCCCGATGACTTGTCACTCACACTTACGTCGACTACTCGTACAGAACAGCCTGGATCTCGGCTTCGTCGATGTTGGAGGCATCGTACCAGAAGAAACCGGTATCGATGACCTTATCGACCGGTTCGCCGTTGATGGCCTTGACGGCAGCCTCAACACACTTATAGCCAATGCCGATGGGATTCTGCGTGATGGCACCGGCCTGCAGACCATCGCGGATGGCCTGGATCTGCTGTGCGCCGGAGTCGTAGCCGATGATCACGACATCGCTCTTGCCCAGCTCAGTGGCTGCATTGAGGACGCCGATGATCGAACCTTCATTGGCGCCGAAGTAGCCCTTGAGATCCGGGTTGGCCTGCATGACGGCCTTGGCCAGATCGGTAGACTTCAGATGGTCGCCACCACCGTAGTCGATGTTGACGATCTCGATGTTCGGGTAGGCCTCAGCCATCCGGTTGACGAAACCATCGCGGCGGTCGATACCGGTGCGGCTGGTCTGGTCGTGCACCAGCACGGCAACCTTGCCTTCGCCACCGATCAGTTCAGCCATCTTGTCAGCGGCCAGAGCGGCAGCGGCCAGGTTGTCAGTGGCTGCGGTAGCAACCGGAATGTCGCTGTCCACACCAGAGTCAAAACCGACCACCGGAATGCCCTTGGCCTGCGCCTCTTCCAACAATGGGATCGCGGCCTGCGTATCGAGCGCTGCGAAGCAAATTGCCGCCGGGTTCTTGGCCAAAGCTGCCGTCAGCATCTCGATCTGCTTGTCGACTTCTGCCTCGGTGGCTGGACCTTCGAAGGTAATGTCGACATTGTAGTCGGCAGCGGCCTGCTCAGAACCCAGTTTCACGGCCTGCCAGAACTGGTGCTGGAAGCCCTTGGAGATGACCGGGATGTAGGGCTTGGCTTCCGCTTCGCCGCCGGCAGCTTCGGCTGGCGCAGCTTCGGTCGCAGCTGCTTCCTCGCCACCAGCCGGTGCGGCCGGCGCGGCTGGCACCGCACATGCGCTGACCATGGCTGAGATGAGCAGCAGGCTCAACAACAGCAACACAACTCGCTTGTTCTTCATGGATTAGTCTCCCTTAGAAACGTGGCACACACTAAATATTGTCAACTCCTTGCGGAGTCGCTCACAAAATGCGTAACGGATACAGGTGAGCTGCAGCGAAAGCACAGGACGTCCCTGCGGCCTACCGTGATGGGGTACAGCTATGGGATTTAGCTGATTATACAGCTAGCTGCGCAACACACAAACCTTTGTCACCCTGTTGGTTGAAATTGGTGACTAAACTGTAATCGATTACATGGCCATTGTCAACCGGTGTCTGTCATTTTTTGTCATTTTTCAGCATATCGTGGGCAATGCACACGGTGCCATTCATTGCACCTCGCCGGTTGGCTCGGACTGTGCGTGCAGCGTTCGTGTCGACCGGCGCACAATCATCTTGCCTGGCAAAACAATGTCTTCACTGGCGAGCGGGTCTGCCACAGCGATGCGCCGTACAAGAAGCTGGGCAGCGGTACAGCCCAACTCGTAGGCTGGTTGCACAGCTACCGTCAACCAGGGATCAGCTGCAACCGTACTGGGAAGGTCGTCAAAGACGACCAGGGAGATGTCATCAGGCACCCGTTTCCCTGCCGAGCGCAAAGCGTGCAGCGCACCGACCGCAATGAAGTTGTTGGCGGCAAAGACCGCAGTCACATCGGGGCGATGTGCGAGGAGATGCGCCATCATGGCAGTTCCACCGTCCACCGTGAACGCACCCGACCGAATGAGCGATGGGTCAAAGACAAGGCCGCGTGCCAGCAGTGCCTGCTCATAGCCAGCGGCCCGTTCGCGACTCACCGACAAGTCGCGCGGGCCGGAGAGGAGAGCGATCGTGCGGTGACCCAGTGCAGTCAGATGGCAGACGAGTTCATACGCGCCGTTGAAGGAATCGCCGCGCACCATGTCGACCTCAACATCGTCCACGCGGCGATCCAATACAACGACGTTGACCTTCTGGCGCAGCAGCGTGCGTACAGCATCGCCGCTGCTGGTGGCGGGCACGAGGAGCACACCGTCGACGCGACGGCGCAGGAGTGCAGCCAGATACTGCGCCTGCTTGCCTTCATTTTCGTCCGTGTTGCAGAAGAAGACACTGTATCCTACGGCACTGGCCACATCCTCCACCCCACGTGCCACGGTCGTCCAGAAGGGGTTGGTGATGTCAGTCAGCACCAACGCCAAGGTATTGGTGCGGTTGGAACGAAAGCTGCGAGCCAGCATGTTCGGGACATAGTGCAACTCGGCCGCGGCGCGCTCAACGCGGGCGCGCGTCTCGGGCTTTACATATCCAGAGTTGTTGAGCACACGCGAGACAGTGATCGGCGCCACGCCCGCGAGTCTGGCTACGTCCCGCATCGTCGTCATTTCTGTCTTACCCCATAACGATACAGACCTTGCCGCTCAGTCCGGCATCGGCGACCTTGTAGGCTTGATCGGCCTGGTCGAGCGTGAAGCGGTGCGACACAATGATTTCCGGCTTGAGCTGCCACTCGACCAGTTTCTCGACCAGGTCCTCCATGTGACCCAGGCTAGTGACCCAAGAGCCGTAGATCGTGATCTGATTATGGATAATCGTCTGGCTCACGTCGAAGTCGATACGGTTGCCTTCGCCGACCATTGCGCTGCGGCCCCAGCGGCGCGTGCCCTGCAACGCCAACAGGCGGCCCTGAGGCGAGCCGGAGCAGTCGATGGACACTTCGCAGCCCACCCCGCCGCTCCATCGCTTGATCTGGTCGAGCGCATCAGCGGCGTCAGCACGAACAGCACCGTCAATGGCGCCGACCTCCCTGCCAAAGTCAATTCGTGAATCAGCAATATCGGCGCCGATTACCAGGGTCGCGCCCATCTTCTTGGCAATCAGGCCTGCCGCCATGCCCACTGGCCCCATACCGGTAATCAA
>CAIRNL010000506.1 GCA_903879975.1 uncultured Chloroflexota bacterium
GCCGGCAAACAGCGCTACACCATCGCCGCCGGCGATACCCTCTCGACCATCGCACTGCGCTACGATGTGACCTGGCAAGAGATCGCAGCAGTCAACGGCATGGGCGAAACCGATCTGCTGCACGTCGGCCAGGAGATTGTCCTGCCAGCCAGCCTCGACCGTGAGGGAGAGAGCGTCCCGGATGCAGGGGCAGCCGAGATCGCAGATGCGGCAGATGCGGAGGGTACGGCGGCTACAGGCGACCCGCCTGGCGGCGATGGGTCTGGCAGCAGCACGGGCGATGGTCTGCACAGAGATGCGCAATCCGCTATGCCTGAGGTGACTGCCGGACATGCGGAGTATCGCGTGCGCGCCGGCGATACCCTGCTCGGCATTGCGCTGCGTCTGAACGTGACTGTCGACGATCTGCTTGGCGCCAACGGCATCACCGAAAACGATTTCTTGCAGATCGGGCAGGTGCTCACAGTGCCAGGCGCGGCCGGCAAGGAAGTTTCCTTAGCACTGCTGACGAGCGAGATGTCGGCAACTGCCTACACCGTGCAGGCCGGTGACACGATCTTCGGTATCAGCCTGCGACTGGGTGTCAACTGGCAAGAGATTCTGTCCGCCAACGATCTCAGCAAAGAGAGTATTCTCCAGCCAGGTCAGTCGCTCGTCATTCCCTGAGCCAGCTGCACTCACTCTTCCGATGGGGGCGACGGTGAACGTCTCACCGAATCCACTGCGTCTACCGGCTGGCTTGCGGGCGGCGCGACTCAGCGCATGCGCTGTTGCGACGCCCTGCTGTGAATAGAAAATGAAGCCAACCAGCACGGCCAGCATCCACAAGATGACATTCATGCGCAGTTGCGTTCCCTCGTACCAGAAAACGAGTATTGTCATTCCTGCGCGCCGGCCGCCAACACCTGCGCCAGCACGTTCATTCCACGCTCGACCAGCACCGGGTCGGCCTGGCTACCCATGTGGCCAATGCGGAAGAGCTTGCCGGCCAACTGGCCGTAGTTTCCCCCAACAGCCATGCCCTGTGCCCGCAGAGCCCGGTCCAGCACCGGCCACGTCCACCCGTCGGGCACATAGGCAGCAGTGACGGTCGGCGCGCTGTAGGATTCCTGTACCGGATAGAGGCGGATAGCCATTTCTTCCAGCCGGCGCCGACAGTACTGAGCCACAGCGGCGTGGCGGGCATACGTCTGCTCGATCCCTTCGTGCAGCAACAGATCAAGCGCCACGTTGAGCGCAGCCATGGCCGACCAGTTGTGTGTGTAGGGCAGATAGCGCTGGGCTGGCCCATCTTTCCAAGGCGCCAGTGCATCATAGCCGGCATGGCCCACGTCAGCGATTGTGCGCCAAGCTCGGTCGCTCACGCTGACCATGGCGAGATCGGGCGGCAGACTCAGCACTTTCTGGCTGCCGAGCAAGCCCAGATCGATGGCGCAGCGGTCCACATCCACGGGAGCACCACCGCCACTGGCCACAAAATCGACATAGAAAAGAGCGTCGACCTCGCGGCAGATGCGGCCCAGCTCGTCGAGCGGATTCAGAGTGCCACTGGGCGTCTCACAGTGCACTGCGGTGATGAGCTTGGGGCGAAAGCGCAGGGCCGCCACACGCACGGCATCAGGCTCGACAATGGCATCAAAGGGGAAACCGACCGTCTCCACCTCAGCGCCGATCTGGCGTGCCATGTCCCCGATGCCGAAGCCAAAGAGCCCGGTACCCACAGCCAGCACGCGATCGCCGGGACGAATCACGCTTTTGAGTGCCCCCCAGAGAGCCAGCATTCCTTCACCGGTGTGGATCGTGACGGACGTACTGGCGCCGAGCACGCGCTGTAGTTTGCCCTCGCAGGCTGCATAGAGCGCAAAGAAATCCGCCTCCAGGTCGGCGCTGGCATAGTCGACCTGGTAGACGGCACGCACGGCGGCCGGCACGGAGACGGGTCCGGGAACCAGCGGAATCTGGTAACTCTGCATATTGGTAATCCCCTTGATTCACGGTAACATGAGCTGTGGCACAGTAGGGTACACGATGCCGGCGCTGAAACCAAACAAGCAGCATGCCGGCACAGCACATGGGGACACATTCTCCAGAGCATGGACATAGTCACCGTTCCACGCAGACGTTTTCTTTCCGGCCCGTTCGGTGCTGGGAAGACCACTGCCGCCATCGAGCAGCTTCGCCGCTTGCTACGCCAGGAACGTGTGCGCGGCGACGACATCCTTGTGTTGGTGCCACAGCGCACGCTTGCTGCGCCCTACCATACAGCGCTCCGTCGCGGCGACATGCCCGGGGGAGCATCGGTGCGCGTCACCACATTTGCCAGCCTTGCCCAGCAGGCTGTCGAACTCTACTGGCCGCTGATTGCAGGTCCGGCCGGTTTCCACACAGCAGGACAGGAACCGAGCTTCCTGACGCTCGAAACCAGCCAGTACCACATGGCGCCTCTGGTCGACGAAGCAGTGGAGCAGGGAGCGTTTGACGGCGTACGCGTCGAGCGCAGTCGCATCATCAGCCAGGTACTGGACAACCTCAATAAGGCTGCGCTGCAAGGCCTATCCATCGACGAAGCATACGCGCGACTCGAATTGGCTGTGCCGCTTGGGGAGCAGCGGACGGTGCAGATCAATGCCCTGCGCGCGGCACGGGCGATCAGTGCGGCATTCCGGCGCCACTGCCTGGAGCGTGCCATCCTCGATTTCAGCCTGCAAGTGACACTCTTCAATGACCAGGTACTCACCAACGATTGGAGTCGAACGCACCTGCTACGCGCGCACCGCCATCTGATCTACGACAACGCTGAAGAGGACACACTCAGTGCGCATCGGCTGGTCGGGCTGTGGCTGCCGATGCTAGAGAGCGCCCTGATCATTGCCGACGACGACGGCGGCTACCGGACCTTTCTCGGCGCAGACCCACAAGGTGTTCAAACGCTGGCCGACGCCTGCCCGGCGCCCGAACGGTTCGACAGTTCGTTCCTCATGGCACCGGCCATCGTTGCCTTGGATCGACGCATTGATCGGCTGCTGGCCGCAGGGCCACACTCCACTCAGACGCCGTCGGCACCGATGCCTGCTCAGGACGATAACGACGGTCATGTACTCGTCGCGCCCGACGATCTTTTTCGCTTCTACCCACAGATGGTCGAGTGGAGCAGCCGGCAAATCAACCAGCTTGTCCATGAGAAGGGGATCGAACCGGGGGAAATTGTGGTGCTGGCGCCTTTTGTCAGCGATGCGTTACGGTTCAGCCTACAGACAGCTCTGAGCCGTTTTGGCATTGCCCTGGCAACTCATCGACCCAGCCGGCCCCTAGAAGCTGAGCCGGCCGCACGTACGCTGCTGACGCTGGCGCGTCTGGCACATCCGCTGTGGGGGATGGCCCCTGCAGCGGCTGATATCACCCTGGCACTGACTGTGGCCATCGAGCATCTGGATCCCGTGCGTGCCAGCCTGCTCTCGGCGAGCGTCTACCCCCCGCGTCGCCGCACCAACGAGTTGGGCACCTT
Organism: uncultured Chloroflexota bacterium; assembly: GCA_903879975.1. GTDB lineage: Bacteria > Chloroflexota > Anaerolineae > Caldilineales > Caldilineaceae > Caldilinea. The sequence continues at coordinate 3,506 of CAIRNL010000506.1, forward strand.
CGCTGCGGTCAACAATGTCATGCGTGAGCGCATCACCTACACAGCCGGCGATGCCTATGATCGCCTCCACAATTGGCTCTACGCCTACCGGGCTGAGCCGCTGCCGCTCCCCCTCGACCAGTTCTTTGCCCGGCTCTTCGGCGAGATCCTCAGCCAGCCAGGGTTTGGATTCCACGAAGATCATGATGCTGCGCGCGTGGCGTCGCAGTTGGTCGAGTCAGCACGAAAGTTTCGTTGGGCGCTGGAAGCTGAGCCGGCGGGTGCGCTGGATGTTGGACGGATTGGCAGCATCTATGTCCACATGGCCGAATCGGGCGCCATCGGCGCTCTCTACCTGCCCAGCTGGCAGACCCCGACAGATGCGGTCTTCCTGGCGCCAGCCTACACCTTCCTCCTGCGCAACAAGGCAGTCGACGTGCAGTTCTGGCTCGACATCGGAGCGACCGGCTGGTGGGAGCGCCTTTACCAGCCACTCACGCACCCCTATGTACTGTCGCAACGCTGGCCGCCAGACGTACCCTGGAGCGATCTCGACGAATATCGCAAACGGCAGGATACCCTACGCCGGCTACTGCTTGGCCTTGTTCGTCGCACCCGTCATCGCATCTACCTCGGCGCGAGCGATTACAGCGAAAGTGGATTTGAGCAGCATGGCCCCCTGCTGACGATCATCAATCGGCTCCTGCGCCAGGGAAGCAACTCCGATAAAGATCAATCGAAACCATAATCGGAGTTGCTGTGGCGCTGGCAGTGGATGCAACTCTCAGAAGGCAGCGCGGCACTCCTGCCAGACCACAGGTCGCCCAATACCTTGACTGCGTGGCAGCAGATTGCCGCCTGCTTTTCCGGCCTGGGCGCGTACGGCATCGAGTAGTTCCTGGCGCGCAAATGGCTTGGCAATATAGTCATCTGCGCTGAGGCTACTGGTAGTGCGGCGGACCTCGCGGAGATCGGCCAGTGCGGATACGAAGATAAAGGGGATCTTCGAAGTTTCCGGCTTCGTCCGTACTTCAGACAGGACCCGATACCCATCCACACAGGGCATCATGATGTCGCTCACGATCAGATCGGGCCTATGCTCCTGAGCCAGACGGATGCCTTCAGCACCGTCACCGGCACTATAGACATCATACCCTTCAAATTGTAGCCAGTCGACCACTTCTTCGCGAAGTTCGGTTTCATCGTCGATCACTAGAATCGTAGCTGTGCCCATGGCTCAAACTCCTCCTGAATCGGAAAACGCCTGCTTTCCAGCGTTCCAGCATCACTCCTGCTGTTCACACCTATCTTGCTAAAGTCGGGGCAGAGCCTGATCCCTGTGAATGGGTCGGCGGCTATGAAACTAGTTTACGCAACCAACGCATCACGGACTGGCAGTTTGAGTCAACTAATCGGCTCATTTCGGCTCAAAAATTCGATCACCCTGAAAGTAGTGCGATTTCAGCTCTGGGTCAGAAATGGAGAGGAGGGCAGGGCAGACGGAGAAATACGAAATACAGGGGGGAGGAGAGCAGGGCAGGCAGAGAAATACAGAGGGGAGCATGTAGCGCAGCGGCTGCATGCTCCCCTTGGCACTATTCAGCGAACGGGCAAGGACCTATTTCTGCGTGAGCGGCAGATACAGCGTATTCAGGAAGTACGCGCTGATTGGCGCTTCTGCAGAGAGCGCAACAGCCATCCCAGCATCATCGACGGCGACGACGCGGAACATCCACTCGCCACCCGTCACGTCGTCGACAACAAATTCCTGCACAGATGGCTCGACAATCGCCAACAGCATCTCACCGGTTCCGTCCGATCGGCGGCCCAGAACTTGGTACCCTGCAGGCACACTGGCGCCTGGCTGCGACCATGTGAGACGCAAGGCATCGGCCTGGCGGGCGGTCGTCAAGCTGATATTCTCCACTGTATCGCTGGCAACCACGACCGGCGGAACGTAGTTGCACCATTCACCCACAGTAGGTGTCATCGGTGTCGTATACCACTCTGCGAGGAACTCATCCCAGCGACCGTCCTGCACAGACGCAAAAGGCTGCGTGATGAATATCTCCTGCTGCGGATCCAGCGCCCACACAGCAGGCAGCGGGGTCTCGGCACGATAGATGCTGGCACGCCAGGCAATGCTGGACGGCGTCTCGCGCTCCAGGGGAGCCAGCAGCGTAATCGTGTCATCGTACTCCCAGAATTCTCCCGGTGCGATATCCGGAGAGCCGACCCGATACGTAGACGGAATCCGCTCCAGTACCCCCAACAGATTCGTAGCAGCCGCAACGATAGCCGGATCGTTGGTCTCCGTCTGGGAGAACTGCAGGCGGAGATTCTCAGCAAAGCGCCCAGCACCGATCAGTTCGTCCGGTGGTCCAAGATGCAGATTGCCTTCGCCGCACTGCGTCGTGTCGGCATAGCGGCTGTTCTGTGCAGCCTGCAGGATCAACGGAGCTTTCCCCACACCCAGCGCGTTGTGTAGAGCATCGGCCAGGTTGTTGACGGCATCAGCGACTGCAACAATGTCGGCGCTGCGCACCCAGAAGATTGCGTTTGGATTGCCATCGGTCAACTGATCCTGGTAGATACGAATGATCGCATCCGCCATCTCTTCCGGCGTGGCAGACGGCACAAAAAACGGCAGATACTCCTGATAGGGCACCGCCAGCCATGCATAGTTGGGCGAGGCGACAAAGACTCGCGCCGCAGAACTTACTTCATACAGGATATCGAGATTGCCCTGGAAGCACTGATCGAGGAACACCAGATCGAATGGATTGGCGCCGCCGTCCGTTGCCAGGAGCAATGCGTTGCCCAAGCCGGGCGTGCTCATGAATGCGCCATCCGTAACGTCAGTCGGCGTGTAATCGACACCGCGGGGCAGGGCTGGAATGCCGGGCTGGGGCGCGGATATAGGTTCACCCAGGCCTGTCGGCGGAACCCAGGCCAGTTCAGGAGTAGGGGCTGCGCCATGCCCAATCAGCGAGACCACCGTGCGTGCAGCGCCGGCGCCGTAGGTTGCACGCGCTGCACGTAGGAAATGAGCCAGCATCGCAGGATCGGCGGTGTTCAACTCGGTCTTACCCCACCATTCCGAGACGCGGGTGGTCAGCGTGACCGTGCCGCCAGCGATCTCCCAGATGCGCGTGTCATCGGGACCATTGCCATCGGCGAGGTAGATGACCTGGACGTCAGGATTATGGACCGTGCCAAGGCGCAGCCGCTTACCAACCAGGTCGATGTAAGAGTCAAGTTCATTGTCAGCAGAGAAGTACACCATGACCAAGACACGTTCCGTGGAGCGCGTTGTAAAAACCAACCCGGGTGCTACGCTACGGTGCTCGCCAGGCTGTTCCCCGTGCGCCGGCGTCACAGTCGTCATGCGAGCTTCATAGCTGTGGCCGGGCTGAAGGCCGGTAATCAGCAATGATGATGTCGCCTTGTCCGCTGTTCGAAGAATCGCCATCGGCGTCGGCGCGCTGTCGGCGAAGAGCGCGACTTCATAGAAGCCGCCATCGGCTGTATAGGGGATCGGTTCCCAGTGCAGTGTCACGCGGTCTGTCAGCACCTCGCCCACGGCGATATTCCGAGGGGCGATCGTCTGGGTGAGATGCCAGCCCGGCGCCATAGCTGCCACACAGGCGGCGACC
>CAIRNL010000507.1 GCA_903879975.1 uncultured Chloroflexota bacterium
AGAACTGGCGTACCTGTCTCAGGCGATTGAGAACGGATACGTGGCGGGAGACAGCTCCTTTACGGCAAAATGCCATGGATATCTAGAACGGATGCTCGAGGTGCCGCGGGTCCTGCTGACGACTTCCTGCACGCATGCGTTGGAAATGACTGCGTTGCTACTCGATCTGCAACCAGGAGATGAGGTGATCGTCCCTTCCTTCACATTCGTCAGCACGGCGAATGCATTTGCGTTGCGTGGCGCCAGACCGGTCTTCATTGATATCCGGCCCGACACGTTGAATCTTGACGAGCGTCAGCTGGAGAGTCTCATTACTGACCGGACCCGTCTGGTGGTCCCTGTCCATTATGCGGGCGTCGGCTGCGAGATGGATGAGATCCTGGCAATTGCAGGGCGGCACGGCATTCATGTCGTTGAAGATAACGCACATGGTCTGTTTGGCAGATACAAAGGGCGTTTTCTGGGGACATTTGGTACGTTCGCCACGCAGAGTTTCCACGGCACCAAGAACATCACGTGCGGGGAAGGGGGTGCCCTTCTCATTAACGACCGCACATTTATCGAACGAGCAGAGATTATCCGTGAAAAAGGCACGAACCGTAAGCGCTTCATCCGCGGACAGGTGGACAAATATACCTGGGTGGATATCGGTTCAAGCTATCTGCCGTCGGACTTGTTGGCTGCGTATCTATATGCCCAACTCGAGGCACACGGAGAGATTCAGGCCAAACGCAAACGAATATGGGAGTACTACGATCAGCATCTGCGAGCGTGGCCCGGTACCTGCAATGTCACGTTGCCCGTGATTCCACCTGACTGCGAGCAGACTTATCACATGTACTATATTCTGCTTTCGTCGCCGCAAGAACGACAGAATCTGATCGATCACTTGAAGTCACGCGGCATTTCGAGTGTGTTCCACTATTTACCGCTCCATTTGTCGCAGATGGGAAAGGAATTCGGAGGGAAAGAGGGTGATTGTCCGGTAACTGAGGATATCAGTGGACGGTTGCTGCGCCTTCCCTTCTTTACAGATTTGCGTGAGGAGGAACAGGCCAAGGTAGTTGAGGCACTCTGGGATTTTGAGCCTCAATCAGTCTATTGGTCGCTGAGTCTTGCGGCATAGTTCGGCCATGAACAGGGCAGGCGGAGTGCTCTCTATCGGTCTGGCGACGACCGCATCAAAGCAGGGTGGGCGATTGAGTGCAGGTAACACTAGAAATGAAGATAACGATGGTACTGTACGATGTGCAGGATTTTGGGGGACTGGAAGAGTATGCTGTGACTCTTGCCGCATCCCTGCGACGGCTTGGGCACGACGTCAGCGTGCTCAGCACCACCTGGACATCCTGTGAGAATCAGTACATGAAAATGTTGATCCGCTCAGGTATCAGGGTTCTTCAGCCTCCGCGATGGCTGTCCCTGCCCGCTTCTGACTGGCAGACCAAAGAGGCAATCCTGTCGCGCTTGATGGTCATGGCCTTGCCAGTGGTTGTCGTTTTAGCCTGTGGAAAGTTCATGTTGGGGGGGCGCCCCTGGCGACAGTCGATTGGCAGCGCCCATAACTGGGTACAGGGCCAATTGATGAGTGGTGTCATCGGGCCAGATCGACGCGCGTGGTTGGCGAAGATCCTGTTGTATTGGTGGCGTTGGCGTTGGCGTCCGGATGTGCTGCATCTGCACGGCTATACGACGAACCTGCTCTTTCTCATCGACTGGGGGTTCAAGCATGCTGTGCCGGTTGTTTATGAAGAGCATCAAACCCCAGATGCCCAGTTCGATTGGTGGAGTCATTTCGAGGGCACGATTAACAAGGCTTCCGTCGTCGTTGCAGTATCTGAGACCAGCGCGCAGGCGCTGCGCTCCGTTTGTGGAGTGACACGGCCTATTCTGGTTCGTACGTCGAATATAGCGGATCCGATGGCTGCCGGCTGGAGGTTGCCGTTGTGGACAAACTCACAAAACGAAACTGTGAGGGTGGCGACTGTTGCACGCCTGTATGTCACCAAGGGGCTTGTCTATCTGCTCGATGCAATTCCGCAGGTATTGGAGCGCCACCCGAATGTCACCTTTCGCGTCTATGGCGATGGTCCCTTGCGCGCTGAATTGATGGCCCACGCGGCCAACCTCGGTCTCGACGCGAACGCTATTTTTGTGGGAATGTTCACACGCGAGCAATTATCCGACTTGATGTCTGAAACCGACATTTTCGTTCTGCCTTCGCTCCTGGAAGGGCAGCCTTTGGCAATGGTTGAGGCGATGGCGCATGGGCGTCCGATCGTCGCCACTGCTGTCGGCGGTGTTCCCGAGGTGCTTATTGACGGCGTCAATGGGTTGCTCTGCTCCCCTGCCGACCCCAATGGTCTGGCGAGCAAGGTCAATCAATTGCTGGATGATCCTGCCTTGTGTGCAAGGTTGGGGCGGGCTGCCCGCGCCTCATACGAGCAGGGACCGTTTCAACCCGACTCGGTTGCTGAGCAACTCGTTGCGATCTATGAACAAGCGCTGCAGGAAGGAAGTATGCTGTCTGCTCCTCGTAAGCAGGTGCCGCCTTTTCGTCCCAAGGTGGGTTGAAGTGGCTTTCCCAAAGGAGTGATATGCCGAAACAACTTCGCATCGCGTTTTGTCTGCCGGAGTTTGTACCGTTCCAGCAAGTGTGGCGCAGCGAAGCGGGCGACGCAGCGTATATTCAACAGAAGAGCATTGCAGAGGGGCTTCTGGGGCTTGGTCACAAATTGACTTTTGTGGCGCCGCTCGATCGGGCGGACCTCATCTGCGCTTCGGCCTCACTGAATGTGACAATCGCTCCTCGCAGCTGGTCGAATACACCGATGTTTCGTTTGATCAGTAGAAGCGCATGGCAGCTTCAACGTTGGCTGGGCATACCCTATCTGAATATTTTCTCGAATTATCGCTTTTGTGATGCCTGTCTACACTGCCTGCCTGGGCACGATGTGGTCTATGAACGGAACGGAATCTATGGCGTGGGGGTGGCAATGGCGTGCAGGCGGCTCAACCTGCCCTACGTCCTGTTCTTTGACGCGGATCAGATTGCTGAACACGACTACATGGGGAAACCGATCCAAGGTCTACTGCGCCGGCGTGCACTGTCAATGCTGCGCTATAACCTGGAAACGGCCCAGGCTGTTATTTGTGTTTCGGAGCCGGCAAAAACACATTTGATCTCTGCCCGCGGCGTACCGAGCGAAAAGGTCGTCGTCTTTCCCAACGGAGTGGATACGCACAAGTTCTATCCTGACGCACAAGGGGCCGCCGCTGTCCGCAATACGCTATGTGTACAGGATAAGCCGATGATTCTGTTCGTGGGCAACTTCTACGAATGGCATGATGTGATCACGTTGCTCAGAGCGTTTGCCTCGGTGGTCGAGTTGTTCCCCCATGTGCGATTGGTTCTTGTCGGGGATGGTGCGACGCGTCCAGCAATGGAGCAGCAAGCAGCCGATCTGGGTTTGGGAAACGCATCTCACTTTGTAGGTTTGGTGCCGCATAGGGACGTGCCTCGATACCTGGCTGCAGCCGATATTGCGGTACTCCCATATCCAGCGATGCAGCGTGAGATGTGGCTGTCTCCGCTGAAGCTGTTCGAATATATGGCCGCAGGCAAAGCGATTGTGGCTGCTGCTGCCGGTCAAGTCGCAGACGTGATTTGCAATGGGCGGAATGGCCTGTTGGTGCCGCCAGGCGATGTGGTGTCGATGGCAGAGGCGTTGAAGAAACTCGTGGTGGACGACAATCTGAGGGCGCAGCTAGGGCGTCAGGCAAGAACGGATGCAGAGCAAAAGCATTCATGGGAGCAATATGCAGCTCGGCTGGAATGGCTCTTGACTGCTGTTGCCTCGGGGGGCTGGAGTGCAGAGCGGTAACTGCAGATCG
>CAIRNL010000508.1 GCA_903879975.1 uncultured Chloroflexota bacterium
GTACTGGCGGCAATGCTGGTCCTCAGCTTGAGCGCTGCAGCCTTTGCCGCGCCGCAGCAGCCGAATATCTGCACCAGCGGAAACTTCCAGTGGCAATGCACCGACGGCAGTGAACTCTACACCGTCGCTCCGGAACCGCCGGTCTCTGGCCAGAACGGGAATGGCTTCTTTGCGGCACGACATTTCCACGGCGCCGGCTCGTATGGCAACGCACATGTCATGCTCGGCCCGGGGATGGCAATGCGTTTCGTCACCACCCAGCCCTACGGCGGTTGGTGGGATGCCAGTGGCAATCTCAGTGTGGTCAGCAATGTGAACGGCACCCTCACCATCCCGTCCAGCGCCGTGATTGTCAGCGTTCCGGGTGACATCCTGGGCAACTTCGACCTGCCTGGTTGGGTCAAAGGACGGATCACGGACACGGGTGAATTCGCCCTGGGTCGCGTCCGATAAGCTAGAAGAAGAAGCGACAACGAGTCCATGCGAGCGTCTTTTTCCTGAAGCCCGCATCACACTCCCAAACGCTTGTAACAGAGATCGGCTCACTGTTGGCAGAGGTATACCTCTGCCAACAGTGAGCCGATTTTAGGTTGTGGGTAGGATGAGGATCCGTGCGGTTCTCTCGGTTCACAGACCAGTTTTTTTGAAAAACAGGGTTGGAAAGCCCCCAAGGCACACCATCGTACACGGGCGACGCAGGGATATCCTATGTTATAATCGCATGCTGGGCATCGTGATACAGTTTCAAAAGAAACCTTCCTGTTTTTCCAAATAGAATCGGAGCGATACCATGAACGTGAATCCACCTGTCAACCCTCTCATCGGCGACATGCCCAAAATCGGCATCCGTCCCACCATCGATGGCCGCCTCGGCGGCGTGCGCGAATCCCTCGAAGACCAGACGATGACCATGGCGCGCAACGTTGCCGCATTCCTCAGCGACAACCTGCGCCACTACAACGGCTTGCCCGTCGAGTGCGTCATCGCCGACCGCACCATCGGCGGCGTGGCGGAGGCCGCAGCCTGCGCCGAGCAGTTTCGCCGCAAGGGCGTCGGCGTCTCGCTGACCGTCACCCCCTGCTGGTGCTACGGATCAGAGACGATGGACATGGACCCCCACCTGCCCAAGGCCGTCTGGGGCTTCAACGGGACGGAACGCCCCGGAGCCGTCTATCTGGCCGCCGTCTCTGCCGCACACAACCAAAAGGGGCTGCCAGTCTTTAATATCTACGGCCATGATGTGCAGGATTCCGCTGACACCTCCATTCCAGCCGATGTGCAGGAAAAGTTGCTGCGCTTTGCCAAGGCTGGGCTGGCCGTTGCCGCAATGCGCGGCAAGTCCTACCTGAGCATGGGCGGCGTGAGCATGGGCATCGGCGGCTCTATCGTCAACCATGATTTCCTGGAGCGCTGGCTGGGCCTGCGCGTCGAAACGATCGACATGGTGGAATTCGTGCGCCGCATGGAAGAGGGCATCTACGACCCCCAGGAGTTCGAGATGGCCTATGCCTGGGTGCGCGCCAACTGCCCCGAAGGCAGAGACTACAATCCGACCGAGAAGCAGCGCAGCCGCACCCAGAAGGACGAAGACTGGGCGAAGTCGGTCAAGATGGCGCTCATTGCCCGCGATCTGATGATCGGCAACCCCAAACTCAAAGAAATGGGCTTTGGCGAGGAGGCGCACGGCCGCAACGCCATTGCGTCAGGCTTCCAGGGCCAACGCCAGTGGACCGACCATCTCCCCAACGGCGACTTCCTGGAGGCAATCCTCACTTCTTCCTTCGACTGGAACGGGATCCGCCCCCCTTACATGGTGGCGACAGAGAACGACGCGCTCAACGGCATCTCCATGCTCTTCATCCACCTGCTCACGGACGCTGCCGCCATCTTTGCCGACGTGCGCACCTACTGGAGCGCCGATGCGGTCAAACGCGTGACCGGCTACCAGTTGACAGGCCGCGCCGCAGGCGGCATCCTGCACCTGATCAACTCCGGCCCAGCCGCACTCGACGGCACCGGCCAGCAGACGCACAATGGCGAACCCGCCATGAAGCCCTACTGGGAGATCACGCCGGAAGAAGCAACAGCCTGCCTCCAGGCCACGACGTGGCACGCCAGCGACCTGGGCTACTTCCGCGGCGGCGGCTGGTCAACCCGCTTCCGCACGCGTGGTGGGATGCCGGTAACCATGATCCGCGTCAACCTGGCGCAGGGGTTGGGGCCGGCACTCCAGATCGCCGAGGGCTGGACAGTGGAACTGCCCGACAAGGTCCATGACACGCTGGACGCACGAACTAACCCGACGTGGCCCACGACCTGGTTCGTGCCGCGTACAACGGGCACCGGCCCTTTCCGCGATGTCTACACCGTGATGAACAATTGGGGCGCCAACCACGGCGCCATCGGCTACGGCCACTTCGGCGCCGACGTGGTCAGTCTGTGCAGTATGTTGCGCATTCCAGTCTACATGCACAACCTGGGCGAAGAGGCCATCTTCCGCCCCAGCGCATGGACGCTCTTTGGCGCCAACGAGCCGATGGGAGCCGACTTCCGCGCATGCGCAAATTTCGGACCGCTGTATAGATAATACACCGCCTGATCACCCCAGGAGGCGGGCTGCGCTTGCCGCCTCCTAAGTCTGCCCCCCCAAACGCACCCCAAACCTCCTGTTTCTGGTTGCCATCACACCGAAGACGAGATAAACTAACTCAATATCGAACGCTGCCACTGCGCCCATTTCATCGGACGGATATGGAACTACCACAATTGCTGCTGACACCAAGATCGCTGGAGTTCCTCAGCCAGTTCATGCTGGCGTGCCTGCTTTGCGCTTTCTTGGCGTATCAGCGATGCACATCCCAGCAATTACACCGGCACGCCGGAACACGCTATCTTATGGCTGCCATCAGCATCCACACGATGTTGATCGTGGTACTGTTCTTCTATTTCAGCATCCTGGCTGTCGAGCGGTCACCTGTACGCATCCTGTTGGATTCCTTCCAGATCCTCTTTATTTTGACGCTCGTCCGATTTGCATATCGCACCCCCAACCTGCCGCCCGGATGGGAAAAGGAGGAAAGAATCGCACTCTGGGTTTCCGTCGTGGTTGCCGCTTTCGGCGTCGGCTCGACCACAGTACGCTTGGTAGCGTTAGCACACGGAAGAGTAGTGGAGCAGGTGCCGGGTCAGGACGTTCTCAACACACTGATAATCTGCTGGGTCGCCGTCGTGTTTGTCCGGCAGACGCTGCGTGCAGCGAGCGCAGCAGAGCCCAACGCCAATCGCATCGCACAAATTCTCTTCGTGCGGAGCAGAGAGACCAATGCAACACGTGGGTTCCTTTTCGGCGCAACGCTGACAATCCTGCTCTTTTTTTTGATCGTAATCGCTTCGAACGTACAATCCAGCACGCCGCAAGGCGCGCTCGGCGTTGCAGCGTCGTTGACTTCGGCGATTGTGCTGTTTACAGCTTTGCTGGTCAGCATCAACGTCTATCTGCCCGATACTTCTCTTGTCGTCCAGTTCACCAGCATCGTCATAGCGATCATGATGCTGCTGGGCAGTACGGTGGGCACAGTCACAATCCGTGCATTGACGCAGACCAGAGAGTACGCTCTGATTGAAACCACACCCAGACGGATTCTTTTCACCCCAAGCAAACCCGCAGGCTATCGAGTCGACGTCTTACCGCTCACAGCCAACGACACCGACTTTGCATCGCTGGCGGGTGCCTGTGCGCAGTTGCCCGCCCGGCCGTTGGCATCAGCAGAAACGCTGGACGTGAAGTTACCGTTTGAGTTTCACTTCTATGGCAGGCCGTGGACCCATGTCTTTCTGCATTCACAAGGTTTTTTGACCTTCGGTGCGCCACAGAACCTGACGGATCTGGAATATCGCTATGGCAACATCCCCAGTATTTTTGCCCTGCACCGCTCGACGTTTGGAAAAGATGCGGCACAGAGCGACGGATTTGAATCGTTCGAAGTCGCAACCCGCACCACTGCCAACAGCGCTGAATTCTTCTGGTGTACCCCGGCACATGCCGCGGACAGCGTATCCACCCAAGGGATTGAGTCCGACAATACACTCCCCTCGACCCCCATGCGGGTTGTGCTCAACGCAGATCACAGCTTCGCTATCGATCATATCGCTGTTGCACCCGTTCCATATCACGACGCCCTCATACTGTTCAGTTACTGGCGATGGTGGGTTGGCGCCCATGACGGCAATGTTGCACGGCCACCCCACTATATCAACTGGATGGATGGAACCCCTGAACCGACCACGACCGATCGCTCACTCATCGACAATTACCAGGTCGTCGTGCGCAGTGACGTCGATCTCTTCATTCGGCAGCTCGCCCTAGTCGTACTGCTCTCTATGCTGACCGCGACAGGCGCTCTTCCTCTCTTCTTGCATAGCGGTTTCATGCGTCCGCTACAACGCCTGTTGAACGGCATCCGGCGCACCCAGCGCGGTGATCTGACCGTACAGATCGACACACATCTGGACAACGAAATCGGTATCATCACCCACGCATTCAATCAATTCATTGCAACACAGCGCGGCCTGATGGGAAACCTTGAGACACAGGTCGAAGAGCGCACCCAGCTGCTGACCCTCACGAATCAGCAGCTTCACCAGGAAATTGAGTTGCATCGCCAGACCCAGGCAGAGATGGCAGAGTTGAATCTCCATCTTGAAGACAAAGTACAGGAGCGGACACGCGAACTGGCAGCCAACGAAGCTCGCTTCCGCCGCGTGGTGACTTCCATCCGAGATGCCGTCTACGCGCTGACGATCGATACCAACACCCTCGAAGCCGTTGTCGAATATATCTCACCAAACCTGCAAACGTTCGGCGTCAATATCACGGCAAAGACTTCACCCAATCTACGCATCTGGCTGGCCAAACGCGTCGCGCCAGACGACAGCGAGCGTATCTGGCAGCACTTCACAGAGGTCTTTGAGGGAGGCGAAAGCTGGGCCGAGGTGCGCCTTGCGCAGGCCAACGGAGCCTATAAGTGGGTGCGCAACAGCATACGCAGCGAGCAGATTGGGCCAGGCCAGATTCGCTGCTTTGGCGTGATGAGCGACATCTCAGCCCGCAAAGAGCTGGAGCAGGAGATCGCCCAACGCGAGGCGCTAGAAGAGATCAACCGGCTGCGCAGCGAGTGGCTGGCCAACCTGTCCCACGAGTTGCGCACCCCGCTTGGAGTCATTAAAACTGCAGCCACCACCCTGCTCGCCAAAGACGTGACCATCCCTCCCGAAATACAACAATTTGTCTTGCAGCAACTGGACGCCGAGAGCGATCGGCTCAAACAGTTCTTTGATACGCTGCTCGACCTGGCGCAGTTGGACACGGCGCCGATGCAGCTCAGCTATTCCCAGACCGATCTCGTTGAAATACTCCAGACACTGCTTGAGGAGATACAGCAACAGATGAAACTGGGAGCCTTCCCACCCTTCACGGTGAAGCTGGAAACGGGGTCACCCCAGTTGATCGTGACGGCCGATCCAGAGCGGCTGCGGATCGTTTTCCAAAATTTGCTCTCCAACGCAATGAAATTCTCCCCTGACCGCACCACCATTACCATTCGCACTCATCACAACCAGCACAGTGCGTTTGTCGAAGTCGAAGACCAAGGCAGCGGCATCGATGAAGCAGAATATGAGCGAATCTTCGAACGCTATTATAAAATTCACAGCACAAGCCTGCGCACACAAAACGGCGTGGGACTCGGGCTGTCGATTTGCCGGGAAATCATCGCCGCACATGGCGGCACGATCACGCTGACCAGTCGCCGCAGCACCGGTCAGCAACCCAGCGGCACAACTTTTATCGTTCAGTTGCCATACCAGCCCACCAACACAGCCGGCGTCCCGCATGAGCCTACCGTCCCATATTGAGAGACGTGACAACGCAGCCAACTCACGACGATAGCGCCACCATCCTGGTTGTCGACGACGAGCCGCTCTATCGGCAGTTGCTCGAACTGAATTTCACACTGCGCAACTACGCCGTCCTGTTGGCAGAAAATGGTGTAGCGGCGCTGACACAGGCTGCGCTCCACCATCCTGACCTCATCCTGCTCGATGTGATGCTGCCGGATATCAACGGGTTTGAAGTGTGCAGGCGCCTGCGCGTCTTCACTGACGTGCCGATCATCATGCTCACCGCTCGCCGCGAGGAAAGAGATCGCGTCTACGGCCTCGATGTGGGCGCCGACGACTATATCACGAAACCGTTTGGCGTAGAAGAGCTCTTGGCACGCGTTCGCGCCAACTTGCGCCGCATGCGGATCAGCACCAATCCCCCCAAGGAGTCCGTGCAAGTCATCGGCGACCTTGTCATCGACCGCGTGCGCCGCCATGTCTCCATGGCTCAGGAAGAAATTATCTTGACCCAGACCGAATACCGGCTGCTCGATGAACTCGCACGCAACGCTGGGTTTGTTGTTTCGATGAGCACGTTGGCGGAAGTCTTCTGGGGATCCCAGGACGCCGATAGCGAGCGCGCAATTCGCCAGGCAGTCTATCGGCTGCGGCAGAAGCTCGAACGCAATCATCCGTCACAACGCTACATCCACACCCGATCCGGCATCGGTTACTTTCTGGCAGCCCCCGACAAGGCCTATTCTGATACCAATTGATCCCCTACACACCCCACCCAGCCGTCCCCATCCTCCCCCCACGCTGCAAGATTTACCCTCTCCTCCCACCTGTGAAATCTGTGATATTTTTGTGATTTTTTCCTCGACAATATTGAAATTTTTGTGACACGAACGTGGTATCGTTTCATTAGCTGGTGACCGCGCTTACGTCAGTTGCTGGCTTGGACTTGGCACTGGTGTCCCCGCTGACACACATTGAGGAAAGGTTCAACGCATCCATGGACAACGAGTCAGAAGGTTCAGTATCACCGCTCTTCTGGTTTGCACTGCTAATCGGTCTGATCGGACTACTGGGGATGATGGTGGTCGGCGGCAGTGTCGTCGCCGGCAGCTGAGTGGAAGTCAACGTTTGTGAGAGAGGAAATCATTGTGGCATCGCTCATAAAAGTATCAGCAGAGTCGAAGACACGTGCCGTTGCCGGAGCTATCGCTGGTGTTATGCGCCAGGAAGGCACCGCTGAAGTGCAGGCAGTCGGCGCAGGAGCAATCAACCAGGCAATCAAGGCACTAGCCCTCGCACGAATTTTTCTCCAGACTGGCGAAGGCGACATCGGGATGACGCCTAGCTTCGTTGATGTCGAGATCGATGGCGAACACAAGACAGCGGTCCGCTTGTCCGTTTTCTGGAACCCCAATGCACCGCAACACCCCCTCTGATCTGTTAAGATCGCGGATGCGCCGCAATACCGGCTGATGCGGTTCGTTCCCCAGCGATTGCTCTGCCTGCCGGCCACCTATCAATACAATGATGCTTGCTTCACAGGTCAGGTTTCCTGCTCGAAATCTGGCCCGTGAAGTCATCCACTCACGATTGGCGCTGCTGCCGGCAGCAGCTCGCTTGCCCAGCTACTTTGCCAATTTATCTGCGATCTCATTGACAAAATGGTAAAATTCCTGCGGCTTCAGCGCCAAGAGGGCTTCTGGATTCGTGTACCCCCATGCCACCGCGCCAAAAGCCATGCCCACTTTGTGCGCCGCATCCGCATCACGAATCTCGTCCCCGATCAATATGCTCGCATCAGGCGAAACGCCACACTTCTTTGCCACTGCCTTGAGCTTGGGTGACTTACCAAAGACAGACGCACCGCAGTCAAAGATGCGGAACAGCGCTGCATTTTGCGCTCCCAAGACCTGCCGCACGTTGGCCTCTGAGTTGGAACTGACCACAGCCAATATGATGCCGGCAGCAGAGAGCGCCTGAAGCATCTCACTCACACCAACGAAAAGCGAAATCTTGTCGATTTCCTGCGCCATTTGTCTGCGCACATCCATGGCCATCTGCGGTACTTTCCACATGCGCACGCCCAGATGCTCCATGAGCCGCCGTGCGTCATAGTTGCGCAACGCCGTATGTTCGTCAGGATCGATGCGCTTGAAACCGTAGCGGTCCGCATATTGGTTCACAACACTGGCCGCCCACGGAAATGAGTCGGCCAGTGTGCCGTCAAAATCGAAAATTGCCAGTTGATACTTCACGCTGGTCGCTCCGTCGAGTCGTCACGGACTTGTCAAAAGAAAGATATGATTTTCAGGCAAAGCTCCGAAAACGCCAAACCAGAAATCGGATCGCACAGCAGTGTGAATTTTCGCTGGCACCAAACCGTGAAGATGCCAAGACGAACAGATGCCGCCAAAGGTCAAACCTACTGGTAAGCCAACACCTCGCGCACCGTCAGCCGGGACGCACGCCACGCCGGTAGGAAGCTTGCCAGCACCGCCAACACGACGACGATGAGCAACCATGCAGCAAGGCCACCTGCCGAAAAAACGTAGGGCAACGCCTGCTGAAAGAGCACGGTGCCCACTGTCTGCGCCAACAGTGCACCGACCGGATAGGCCAGCAGAGCGCCAAAGAGCCAGCTGATCAGCCCGATAACGACACCTTCGACGATGACAATGCGCAGGACGGCACCGTCAGAGGCACCAATTGCCCGCATGACACCGATCTCGCGTGTGCGCTCCAGTACATTGGTGCTCATGGTTCCAGCCAATCCCAGCGCACCGACGGAGGCAATTAGCACACCCATCGACAGCAGTAAGTAGACGATGATATCAAAAAAGGCGCCCGTGAAACGCCGCAGGGTGTCGATCGTAAAGACAGACGTCACCGTATAACCAGCCGCGTCCAGCCGTTCGTTGAGCAGCGTCGCCGCCTCATCCTGCGTCAGCCCACCCGCTGGATCGAGCTTGAGTTGCAGGCTGGTCGCACGGTTCACGTCCGCAGTCAGCCAGCTGAAGTACCCATACTGGACATAAACCGGGATCACGTTCGGCGGGCCGCCCAGCACCTGAGCAATCCCGACCACCGTCCACTGTGACTCCTTGTCGCCGATCTCCAGCGTGATGACGTCGCCAATGTCAAGATCCGGCTCGGATGACAGCACGTTCTGGCTCAGCACAATCGCATTCTGATCGTCGGGCAAGAGCCAGCGCCCCTTGCTGAGCGTAGGGTTCACCATGGCGCTGTCGGATGGCAGCGCCGTCATGGTCAGCGGGTTGCCTTCGCTGCCGTCGTCGCGCACGCGCACGACCTGCGCACCGAGCCACCCTTCCAGGATGGTGAACTGTGGAATCGTGCGCACCACCTGCTCGACGCGCTGCGTGCGGTACGGCTGTCCCAGTTGCACCTGGACGTCGAACTGGTAATAGTCGAGTCCCGTGTTGATCAGCCCATCCAGCGACGAGCGCACGCTGCCCACAGTCATGAAAAGCATGCCGCCCAGCACCAGCGTGATCAGCGTCAGAACCAGCCGACCCTTGCGACGAAAGGTGTTCCGCAGCGACAATTGCATGGGACGCGATAGCCCCCGCACTGATTTCAGCAGGCGAGTGAACCAGCCGTCGTCGCTCACCGGAGTACCCACACCGTAGTCAGTCACTGCCTCGCGCACGGTGACGGCAGTGCCGCGAACGACCGGAAAGAACGCGGCCAACAGCGGTACCAGGATGCCGACCAACAACTGGATCGCTACGACCGTCGGCGGCAGCGACCAGCGCGGAAACTCTACGTTGATGAAACTGCCTAGGAATGCAGCCAGCCCACCAGCCACCACGACGGTGAGCGGAACCGCCACAAGCAGCGCTGCCACGCTGTACAGGAGCACGGCAGCCAGATACAAGGTCACGATCTGTGCCCGCCGTCCCCCAATCGCTTTCATGACTCCGATCTGGCGTACCTGTTGCGCCATCAGAGCCGAAATCGTGTTGATCACCAGGAAGCCGCTGAGCAGCAACGCCATCAAGCCGAGCGGCGTCAACAGCAACGCCAGAGCATCAAAGAGATCTTGCAGGGCGAGACGGCCTGGATCCGGCACCTGCACGCGACGTACTGTGTAGCCAGCCTTCTCGACCTTGTCAGCCGCCGCGTTGGCCACACTGATAATGTAATCCTTGTCCAACTGCTGCTCAGTCGTGCCGTCGACGCGCAGCGTAATCTGGTCATATGCACGTTGGCCGCCCAGACGTTCAAAGGTGTCGTAGTCGACGTAGCCGCTCGCCGAACCGGAGAAGCGCGCCGAAAATCCGTTCGGATCGAAGACCGCACCTGTCACCCGAACTACACGCTCTCGATCCTCTACGGAGAGCAGACGCAGTTCGTCGCCCACCGCCAGTCCCTCCGGCAGTACGTCAGGCGCCGTCAGTCCACTCCGTTCGAGAACAATCTCGTTCTTCTCCGGCCATGCGGTGCGCTCCGCACCAAACCCCGGATTACCCACCACTTCATAGATCGGTTCGATCAGGTTGACGCGCACAGTACGGAAGTCTTCAATGGCCGTGACCGTCAGGTTCTGCCACTTGCCAGGCGCTACAGCAACCTTGACAGAGAGCGAACTGCGCCCTTCAGCGTCGGCAACTTCAGCGATGCGCCGCACCGAAGCCAGCGTATCCTCATCGACGCCGTTGACAAAGAGCGTCGCCTGCGCTGCATTGCTGGCAGCGTAGATTGCCTGCAGTTCGGTCAGGATCACCGAACGCAGCAACTGTACGGTGCCCACAGCAAAAATGCCGACGGCGATGGATGCCACGACAAGAACGGTGCGGGCGCGGTTGAGCCACAGCTCTCTCACAACCTTGCGCCAGCGTGGATTATGCATGGGCACCCTCGCTCAAGCGGGCCGCACCGCTGAAAACCGCTACCGTGTGCTGTGCGGGCGCCTGATGGGGCAGGCCGTAGGTCGCCGCGTTCACGACACGTGCCCGGTCACTCCCGGTGTCGGACGCAATCTGGCCATCAGCAATGGTCACAGTGCGCGTCACTCGCCGTGCCATGTCTTCGTCATGTGTCACCATCAGAATGGTCTTCCCTTCACCGACCAGGTTCTCGAAGAGATGGAAGACAGCGTCAGCCGTACGCGAATCCAGGTTGCCGGTCGGCTCATCGGCGGCCACAATGGCCGGGTCGTTGGCAAGGGCGCGGGCAATGGCAACACGCTGCTGCTGCCCACCGGAGAGCGCCGTCGGCAGTTTGCCGGCGTGGTCGACCATCTCCACCGCTTCGAGCAGGTGCAGGGCACGATCCTTGCGCTCGCGCGTCGAAAACATGTTGCAAAAATCCATCGGGAGCAGGATGTTTTCCAGCACAGTCAGTGTGGGTAGCAACTGGAAGAACTGGAAGACGACCCCTACGTTGCGCCCGCGCCACTCGGCGATCTGCCCCTCGCGCAGCTTGTGCACCGGCGTACCGGCCACCACGACCTCACCCATGGTCGGCCGATCGATGCCGGTGATCATGTTGCTCAGCGTCGACTTGCCGCTGCCCGACTTGCCGATGACGGCCACGAATTCACCGCGCGCAACATGCAGATCGACTCCCTTGAGTGCCTGAAACTCGCCAGCCGGGGTCGCATAGCTCTTGGTCACACCCCGTAAGGAAATGAGCGCGTCGGGATCTGACCCGTCACCGTTGCGGCTATGCCCGTGAGTCGACTTACGCAGGAAGGGCAAACGAAACATCCTTTTTCTCCTCTCGATGTGTGTACAGGCCGTCAAGCAGGACGTCGATCAGGCGATGGGCAAATTCAGCGCGCGTGCGGCGAGTGCGCGCCAGGGTGCTGTCAGGGATGGCATGCAAGCTCTCGATCATGCCGATCAACCCGCCTGCCACGACGCCCAGGTCGCAATCTGCCACTTCGCCCCGCGCCGCAGCCGCATGCAGGGCACCTTCGATCGGCAAGATCAGCGACTCCAGCGCCAGCGATGACAGACGGTCGGCCTGCACAGCGTCGATGGCCGGCATGTCAGCATGTACCATACGAACCAGGTCGATCGGCGCGTGTGCCAGCAGCCAGTCGGCAACAGCATAGAGCTGCCCGCGCAGACAGGCCGGCGCCGAAGCCAGACAACGCACCAGCCCATCACGGTGACGCTGCAATGCCCGACCCATCACCTCGACAAAAAGCTCCTCCTTGCCCCCAGGAGCATGGTGATAAAGGGAAGCGTGGCGGATGCCGACGACAGTCGCAATGTCGCGCAGCGTCGTACCAGCATACCCCTTCGCAGCAAATAGGCGCTCAGCCGCATACAGTACCTGTTCGCGGGCATCAGAATTGGACGTCAGATGGGTCGAAAGTTTTGCTACCAACATATTGGTAGGGAGGATAACACGACACAAGACAGATTTTGCGTGATTTTTGTTACATTTTTGCACAGGGGCAGGTCTGCCGCACAAGCTGGGCCGAATGCTTGTCGGGCAAGTTTGGATGTCGGCCGGGCGATAAACGGAAAGGGTACGCTCCAGGAGCGGCTCACTGCCCGGCCAAGGCATCTGCCGCAGCCTGAAGCAGATAACACATGGAGACAGCGCCCGGGTCAGCATGGCCCAGGCTGCGCTCGCCCAGTTTGGCAGAGCGGCCCCGCCGGGCAACCATGTCGCGCGTGGCCGCAGCACCGGCCTCGGCCGCAGGCAGCGCAGCACGCCAGCCGTCGGCCAGTGTCACCCCAGCGGCAACCTGAGTCTGAAGCGCAGCCAGAAAGGGCGTGAGCGCATCGAGAAGCGTCTTATCGCCAGGCTGCGCTTTCCCCAGCCGGGCGATGCAATTCGTGCCAGACAGCAATGCCTCGTACAGTACAGCCAGATCATAGGGGCCGTCACCTAGTTGCTGGCCAATCGTGGTGATCCACAGGCCGATCAGGGCGCCAGACGCACCGCCGGCCGCATCGCTGAAAGCGGCGCCCGCCTGCACCAGCAGTTCCCCAACACTGCCATCCGCAGCAGCGACCGCACCATTGGCAGCGCGCAGGCCGCGCACCAGGGTCGCGCCATGATCGCCGTCGCCGGCCGCAGCATCCAGACGGCCCAGTTCCTCTTCATGCTCGCCAACCAACGCCAGCGCATTGGCGAGCCAAAGACGCGCCACCTGGGAAGCAGTGATTGCAGATTCCATGAGCCTCATCCCATCGTATAGGCCGGCGTCGCGCAAGGCGCATCCAGCAGGGGTGTCAGTTCGTCGTCCAACCAGAGCAGGGAGAGCGAGCAGCCAGCCATGTCGAGCGAAGTGACCATCTCATTGACAATCGGCGCGTGTGTCTCCAATCCTTCAGCCAACAGGCGCCGGTGCACATCCTTGTAGAGCACGAAGAGTTCCTCGTACTGGGTGCTGCCCAAGCCATTCATCATCACGGCGACACGGTGCCCGGCACCGTCCGGAACATCGGCCAGCAGTGTATCGAGCAGTAAGTCGGCGACCTCACGCGCCGGTCGCATATGGCTCGTCGAGATGCCCGGCTCGCCATGCACACCCAATCCCAGTTCCATCGAGCCAGGGGCGACCGTGAACAGCGGCTCGCGCTGGCCGGGAAGCGTACAGCCGGCGAAAGCAACACCAAAGGAACGCGTGCGGGCATTCGCTTTGATGGCCAGGCGCTCGACCTCATCGAGGCTGTCACCGCGCGCCGCACTCGCGCCGGCCAGCTTGAAAACATAGAAGTCGCCGGCAATGCCACGACGCTCTTCTTCCCGGCCAGACGGGGCCGAGGCGACATCGTCAGTCACCAGCACCGTGCGCACATCGATGCCCTCATCCCCACAACGCATCTGAGCCATGTCAAAGTTGAGGACATCGCCGCTGTAGTTGCCGTAGGAATAGAGAACGCCTGCATCGCCGACAACAGCCTTGGTTACCCGGTAGACCTGCTCGGCTGAAGGGGCAGAAAAGACATTGCCCATGACAGCAGCCGCTGCCAGCCCTGGCCCGACATAGCCACAAAACGCCGGATAGTGGCCAGAGCCACCGCCGATGATCAGAGACACCTTGCCCGGCTGGGGTGCATTCACCGCCATGACGCCAGAGGCGCCCGCCACACGCCTGACAAGGCGTCCATAGGCAGCGACAAAGCCTTCGATCAATTCTTCCCGAAAGTCGGCTGGATTGTTGTAAAGTCGTGTCACGGGTATCCTCCCTTGCTCTCGCACAGCAGTGTGGCGCTGCAGGTCAGTCAGATTGGATTTGGCGAATTCAGCAGAATGATGGGCTGAACCGGCGCTGGCCGGTCGCATCTCGTCTTGGCTCGACGAATTCAGTATAGCAGGCCGGTACACAGAAATCGAAATGAGGCGCAAATGCCCAGTGGGGTTCGCCACATCTCTGCCCCGTTTGTCGATCCACACGACTCCATAAACCAAACTCCTCGAAGCAATCTGGCCTGCCCGTCCACGGAATGAGGTTCGCTTTCGTTGCGCCAGATTGGAACTTTGCGCGCTTGTGTTTATCCTGTACTAGATCATTTTTCCAATCGCTGCAGTTGAGCCTTGATCAGCCACACAGTGCAGCCATGCACCAAATCAGCCACACAGCGCAGTCATGCACCAAAGGAGAGTAATTGTGAGACGTCCCATTGTCCCGGGTCCAACCTATGCCGAGATGCGCAACCCGCTCCTGTTGCCGGCTGCGCTGCGCACCGATGCCAACGCCGCGCGCACGGATGAACTCAATCCCCTCAACCTGTTCAATATCAACTGGAAAAATACAGCCAACGACGTCGAAAAAATCGTGCTGCCCAAAGAATTGACCGGCGTACAGGCCAATATCATCGTGCTCAGCGGGCGCACCTTCCCCAGCGGCAGCATGAAGGTAGGCCCAGCCTATGCCACGCTCGCAGAAAACGAGGCGCTGCACCACCTGCGCCCCGGCGATCGCACAGTCATCGGCCCCAGCACAGGCAACTTCGGCATCGGCACAGCGTATGTGAGCCTGCTCAAGGGCTACCAGGCCATCGTCGTCATGCCCGACAACATGAGCGAGGAACGCTACGACCGCATCCAAAAATACAAAGGCAGCCTCGATCTCACGCCGGGAACCGAATCAGACGTCATCCTCACGCTCGAACGCACGCACAGCGAGTACGTCAGCCAGCCAGAAAAGTATGTGACGTTGGCACAGTTCGAGCTGATGCCCAACTACCGCTTCCACCGCCACGTCACCGGCAAGGCTGTGATCGATGCGGTCACCGGCATCGGCAATGGCCGGGTGGCCGCCTTTGCCAGCGCACCAGGCAGCGCCGGCACGCTGGCAGCCGGCGACTATGTCAAATCGATCTACCCTGATGCCAAGATCGTGGCGCTGGAGCCGCGCGAGTGCAGCACACTCTTCGACGGCGGCCAGGGACAACATCGCATCGAGGGTATCGGCGACAAGATGGTGACTCTCATTCACAATGTCTTCAATAGCGACCTGCTGATGCTGATCCACGACGAGGACACCGTGCGCGGCATGGAAGTCATGCAGAGCGGAACGCACATCCTCGTCGACCGGCTGGGCGTGCCGAGCGCAATCGCCTGCCATCTCTACGCGCGCTTCGGGCCAAGCTGCATCTGCAATGTCGTCGGCGCGATCAAGACCGCCAAATACCTGGGCCTGGGCGCACAGGACAATGTGGTGACGATTGCCACCGATTCCTACGATCGCTACCCATCGGTCAGCCAAGCACTCTACGCGCGCAACGGCGGCAAGCCCAGCGACGACCAACTGGAGATGTGGGCCAAGAGCGTCTTCCTCGGAGCCAGCCTGGGAGAAATCGTCGACCTCAACCAGCCGGGACAGCACGAACGCCTTCAGCAGATGAAGGCAGACCTGTGGACGCGCTTTGGCTACAGCGAAGAGTACATCCGCCAGATGGCAGACCAGGGCTTCTGGGATGCCGAGTACGCCAAGATCAAGGAGATCGACCCGCTGATCGCCGAGGTACGCCGGTCGCTCTGATCCGTCAGGCCGCCGACACGCATTCCTGTCGACATCCACCCAAACCGGGAAACCGGAAAGACATTTGAAACGAAGCACGGTTGCCATGTACAATGAATGCTCACAACATGACGGCGACCAATGACGTTCCCGTCCCTTGTCAACCAACCCGTGTCTAATAGAGGAAACTTATGAACCGACGAATCCTTTCCACTATGGTTGCCCTGCTTGCGATCTTGCTGGTCGTGGCAGGCTGTGCTGTGCCGACCGCACCGGGCGGCGCGCCGGCATCCGCAACGCGCTCGCCCAGCGAGGAAACAGCAGATGCCGGCACCTCTGCCGGCACGCTGGTCATCGCTATCGCCGAAGACACTGCTTCACTCGATCCAGGCCGCGCCTTCGAGACACTCCCGTCCATCATCCACAAGGCCACCTACCAGACGCTGGTCACTTTCCCGCCTGATTCAGTGGAGAGTGTCATCCCCAACTTGGCTACGTCCTGGCAGATCTCCGAGGATGGCCTGGTCTACACCTTCACGCTCGACGAGAACGCCCGGTTCGCCAACGGCAACGCCGTCACGGCAGAGGACGTACTCTTTTCCTTCAACCGCATGAAAAACCTGACCGGCAATCCTTCCTTCCTTGCCGACGGTATTGCCGCGATCGAAGCGCCCGACACCTCGACGGTCGTGCTGTCACTCTCAGCACCAGATCCGTCGATCCTGGCCAAGTTGGTCTTCGGCGCCTTCTCTGTGGTGAGCAAAGCCGATGTGACCGCCAACGGCGGCACCGATGCAGCCGATGCAGCCACGGCCGACACCGCCGAGACATGGCTGAACAGCAATTCAGCGGGCAGCGGCCCGTATGTGCTGGAAAGCTGGAATCCAGGCGTGGAGACAGTGCTCGTGCGCAACGAGAACTACTGGGGCACACCGGCCACCATCGAGCGCATCATCTTCCGCAATATTCCCGAAGCCGCCACACAGAAACTGCAACTCGAAGCGGGCGATATCGACATCGCCTTCGACCTGGCAGCCGATCAGGTGCCCTCGCTGGCAGACAACCCCGACGTAACCATTTATCAGGGACTGAGCGACACGCTCGTCTTCCTCAAGGGCAATTACAACCCGGAAGTGGGCGGGCCGTTCAGCGACCCGAAGGTCATGGAAGCAGTGCGCTACGCGCTGGACTATGACGGGCTGCGCCTCTTGGGTGGCGGCGAGACAGTGACACCAGCCTCCATGCTGCCCGTAGGCTTCCTGGGTGCGCTGGAGGCAAACTCCGGCATTGCGCGCGATGTGGAGAAGGCCAAAGCGCTGCTGGCCGAGGCAGGCTATGCCGACGGCCTCGACGCCGATCTCGCCTACCCTGACTTCACCTTCGCCGGCGTCAATTTCGGCACGTTCGCCCAGAAAATCCAGGCCGATTTGAATGAGGCGGGCTTCAATATCACGCTGGCCCCGGCCGAGGTCCAGGTCGCGCTGGAGAACTACCGCCAGGGACTGGAACCATTCGGCCTGTGGCTCTGGTTGCCCGACTACCGCGACTCTCTCGATTATGTCGAATTTCTGCCCGACGGTGTCGTCGGCACACGCACAGGCTGGGTCGCCGATACCGCCGACGCTGACATCCTGACGCTGCGCGATGCACTGAAGGTGGAGACCGATGATGCCGTGCGCGCCGGCCAGTTCGGCGAGATGCAGAGCTATCTCATGGCCAGCGGCCCCTACGCGCCGGTGATCCAGCCCGGCTTGCAGGTCGGCCTGCGCAGCAACATCCAGGGCTTCATCTACAATCCACAGTGGCGCGTGGACGTGGCGCTGATCTCGAAGTAGACGGAAGAAAAAAGCCCGCAGGCCCAAGGCACAAAGGTTCACAAAGAGCCTTCAGAGGCTCTTTGTGAACCTTTGCCACTCTATGTCTTTGTGCTCCTGCCCGACGATCTGGCGTCTTTCACTATGCCCATCTACCACTACATCCTGCGCCGGCTGCTGCTGCTCGTGCCGCTGCTGATCGGCGTCACACTGCTGGCCTTTATGGTTGCCAACGCCGTGCCAGCCGATCCGGTGACGGCCAACCTAGGCCAGAAGGCCATGTCCGACCCGAAGATCGTGGCGGCCTTCCGCGCGGAGTGGGGGCTGGATCGGCCAATGGTCGAGCAGTATGCCGTCTATATCGGCAACCTCGTCACCGGAGATCTCGGCCGCTCGATCAAAAGCCGGCGCCCTGTGGCCGAGGACCTGGCCTCCTATCTGCCGGCTACTATCGAACTGGCGACCGCGGCGATCCTCATCGGCGTCACCGTAGGGATCCTGCTGGGGCTGCTTTCGGCCTTGCGCCGTAATTCGTGGCTCGACCATTTGGCGCGTATCGTCAGCCTCTTCGGCGTCAGCACACCCGTCTTCTGGCTGGCCCTGGTGGCTCTCTACATCTTTTACGTGCGGCTGGGCTGGGTGGCTGGACCGGGCCGGCTCGATGCAGGCATCGACGCACCACCGCACATGACCGGCCTCTACACCCTCGACGCGCTGCTCGCCGGACAGTGGGCAACCTTCGGCAACGCGCTGTCGCACCTGGTACTGCCGGCTCTGGTGCTGGCCAGCTACACGATGGGACTCATCACGCGCGTCACGCGTTCGTCCATGCTCGAGGTACTGAACATGGACTACATCCGCACCGCACGCGCCAAAGGGCTGGCCAATCACCGCATTGTCATGCGCCACGCGCTGCGCAACGCGCTGATTCCACTGATCACCGTCGTCGGCTTTTCCTATGGGAACTTGCTGGCCGGTACGGTTCTCACCGAGGCCATCTTCGCATGGCCGGGCATTGGCCAGTATGCCTACCGCGCTTCGACCGCACTGGATTTTCCGGCCATCATGGGCGTGAGCTTGCTCATCGCCCTGATCTTCATTTTCATCAACCTCATCGTCGACGTCCTCTATTTTGTCGTCGACCCGCGGCTGCGCGCCAGTTGATCGGCCGGTACCCAATGTCTGCAATCCCACAACCCGTACCTTTGCAACAGGGCTCTCTACGTCCAGAATCAGGCACACTGGACAGCGCAGGCAAGTTTCTGCAGCGCAATCCGCTGGTGCTGCTCGGTCTGGCAATCTTCGCCCTGTGGCTTGTCATCAGTGTCGGCGCACCCTGGATCACCCCCTACGATCCGCTCAAGCAGGATATCGTCGCCCGCCTGCAGCCACCCTCCGCCGCACACTGGTTCGGCACCGACCAACTGGGACGCGATGTTTTCAGCCGCGTGCTCTACGGTGGGCGCCTGTCGTTGCCGGCTGGTATCCTCGTGATCATGATTGCTGGTATCATCGGCACAGCGATCGGGGCCATGGCCGGCTTCATCGGCGGCTGGTTTGACGAAGGGGCTATGCGCCTGACAGAAATTTTCATGGCTTTTCCGACGATCATCCTGGCCATGGCCATTGCGGCAGCGCTGGGGCCGAGTCTGGTCAACGCTGTGGTAGCCATGGTGGTGGTGTGGTGGCCAAACTACGCGCGCGTGGTGCGTTCGCTGGTCATCGGCGTCAAGACACAGGAGTATGTCGAGGCAGCGCGCGCCATCGGTACCCCGCGCCGCCGCGTGCTGGGACGTACGATTCTGCCCAACTGCCTGGCGCCAGCCGTCGTATTGGCAACCATCGACCTGGGCAACGCCATCCTTGTCTTCGCCGGCCTGAGTTTTCTCGGCCTGGGTCCCGACCCGACGACGCCTGAATGGGGGCGCATGGTCTCCGATGGTATTCAGTATTTCGATCAGTGGTGGATTGCGGCCTTTGCCGGGTTGGCAATCTTCACGGTGGTGATGGCCTTCAATTTCATCGGCGACGGCATCCGCGATGCCCTGGACCCGCGACTGCGTAAAACACTGTAGGCAAAGGACTCCTCATGGCGACCAGCACCCAACAACAGGTGGTCGATCAGACGATTGCGTTCGTCAAGACACGGCTCCCCCCCGACCCCACAGGCCACGACTGGTGGCATACGTACCGCGTGTGGAAGAACGCAATTCATATCGGCGCAGCCGAGCAGGTCGATATGTACGTCGTGCAGCTGGCTGCGCTGCTGCACGACGTCGCTGATCACAAGTTTCACCAGGGCGACGACAGGCTGGGCGCACAGGTGGCTGCCGGGTGGCTGGCGGGTCTGGGCGTAGAGGAAACGGTGGTTGCCCATGTGAGCGAGATCATCGCCGAGCTCTCCTTCAAGGGCGCCAAGGTAACGTCGGCGATTCGCACGCGCGAGGGCATGGTCGTGCAGGATGCCGACCGGCTCGACGCGCTGGGTGCCATCGGCGTCGCACGCGCCTTCGCCTACGGCGGTTACAAACAACGGCTGCTGCACGATCCGGACGTGCCACCCGTCCAACACGACTCCTTCGAACAGTACAAGGCCAGCCAGGGGCCGACTGTCAATCACTTTTACGAGAAACTGCTGTTGCTCAAGGATCGCATGAACACCGCAACAGGCCAGCGTATGGCCGAGCGACGCCACGCTATCCTGGCCGAGTTCCTGCGCGAATTTCTCGCTGAGTGGGAAGGCGAGACGGCTACCTGACCTTGCAGAAACGGATCATGTCGGAAAAACCAGAGGGCGCCGTCGCTGAGAAAGTCAGCGTCGACCCAGCCATCCGCCGCGCAAAACGTGGATTCCATACGGAAGCCTGGAGTTCCCAGACCTATGCACTTTTCACCGCCCTGCTCCTGGTGGACAGCTTCCACTATATCTTTGCCCGCCTGCTGCTCCCGCACATCCATCCCACAGCATCCGCCTTCTTTGTGCTCGCCGTCGCCACGGTAGAGGTGGCCGTCTTTGCCGGCGCGCAGCGACAGTTGCACTGGCAACCGGTACGCAGCCGCTTCTGGTTCTTTGCATCGGTAGGCTTTCTCATCGCTGCGGCCACGGTGTTGAGCTACAGCGCTGTCGCCTTTATCGACCCCGGCACTGCCTCGATGCTGGGCAAGACCGGCATTATCTTCGGCCTGCTGCTCAGTGTCTTCTGGCTGCGCGAGCGGCTCAACCGCATGCAGAGCGCCGGCGCAGTGTTGGCAGTGGCGGGCGCGTTGGTCATCAGCTACCACCCTGGTGCAGTCGTGCAGTGGGGCGCGCTGCTCATCCTGGCGTCGACGCTGCTCTACGCGCTGCACACGGCGGTCGTCAAACGCTGGGGGAGCGACATGCCCTTTCTCGACTTCTTCGTCTACCGCCTGCTCTTCACCAGCCTGTTTCTCTTCTTCTTTGCAGCAGGCAGCGGCCATCTCGTCTGGCCCGACACACCGACCTGGCTGCTGTTGCTCCTGGTCGGCAGCGTCGATGTCGTTATCAGCCGCGCGCTCTACTATCAGACACTGCGCATGTTCCCCATGAGCATCCACACGATCATCCTGACGCTCAGCCCGGTTGTCGCTATCGCCGTATCGCTGCTCCTCTTCGGCACCTTCCCAGGCGTGCAGGAGTTGATCGGCGGCGGCATGGTGCTGGCAGGTGTCGTCATTGTCAACCGCGCCCGAGCATAATGCGCGTTCCACTTGCACCGCTCCCTGCGTGATATACTATGATACAGATATTTAACCCTGTGGAAGATTGGGTTTGGTTTGGGCAACGAGCGGCCGACAATGCAATGGATACCCCAGCAGCCTGCCTTTGAAGCGCTCCTGAATACGCTGGCGAGTGCGGTGGACTCTGTATACCTGGTTGGCGGCGTCGTTCGAGATGCGCTGCTCGGCCGTGGCGCCGCTCTCAGCGATCTTGACGTGCTCGTCGAACGCAACGCCCTGGCTGTGGCGCGCCGCGCCGCAGATCAGCTGGGCTGGATGTTCTACCCGCTGGACGAAGGCCGTGATGTAGCACGCCTGATCTTCACCGCAGGCAAGATGCCGTTGGTCTGCGATGTGGCGGCCATGCGCGGCGGAGACCTCGCCATCGACCTGCACGGGCGCGATTTCACCGTCAACGCCATGGCGATGCGCTGGCAGGGTAAGGGTAGTCGCGCAATTGTCGACCTTTCAGGCGGCGCAGCCGATCTTGCGGCGCAGCGCCTGCGCCGGGTAGCCCCCACCAGTCTGGCCGAGGATCCCGTTCGCCTGCTGCGCGCAGTGCGCCTGGCTGTGCAACTCGACTTCACGATCGAAGAGCAGACACTGCACCAGATCCTGCGCATCAGCGACACCGTACGCCTGAGCAGCCCCGAACGCATCCGCGACGAGTTGTGGAAGATGCTGGCGTCGCCAGCCCCGGAGCGCGCAATCGAAATGATGCGCACCCACGGGTTGCTGCGCCCCATCTTGCCTGAAATTGCCGACCTGGAAGGCGTAGCGCAGACACCGCCTCACGACAGCGATGTCTACCAGCACACGCTGCGCGTTGTCCGCCTGGCGGTGCTGCTGCGCAGCTGGTTGCAGAGCCAGCCACAGACCGAGACCGGCCCGGCAACCGCAACCTGGCAGGCCATGCTGATGCCCTACCGCTTCGACCTCTTGCCGCAGATGACTGCGCAGACAGCAGCCGAACGGCGCAACGCCGACTGGCTGGTGTGGCATGCGCTGTGGCATGATGTGGGCAAGCCAGCCACGCGTACAGCTGAAGCGATGAGCGACGGCCAGCTCCGCTATCGCTTTTTCGATCATGAAGCAAGAGGCGCAGAGATGGCAGCCCGGCGCCTCGAATGGCTCAAGTTCAGCCACAGCGAGGTGCAACTGGCCGAAAGGGTGGTACGCTCACACATGCGCCCACATCAGTTGGATGCATCCTTCGGCGCTGATCCCATCAGCAGACGGGCATGTTATCGCTTTTTTCGTGATACCGGCGGCCCGCAACGCGAACCCACAGCCGGGATTCACACCGCGTTGCTCGCACTGGCAGATTATCAAGGGATCTACGCCGCGTCGCCGCCGCCGAACTGGACGCATTATGTACGCCACATCGGAGAATTGATTGCCTATGTCGTCACGCCGGGCGGCTTCGATGGGATACGCATGCCGCTCGTTGACGGTCGCCAACTGATGGCCCACTTCCGATTGCCGCCTGGACCGCTGATCGGAGATCTGTTGGAATATCTACGTGAGGCACAGGCCGCCGGCGAAATTGCCAGCACCGCAGAAGGTCTTGCCCTGGCAGCCGACTGGCTGGCACAAGAACCACGCCCGCTTCGGGTGTAAAAGTGATGCCGATGGAAGAACAGTGCCCACATCTGGGCGTACTCAACGCAGATCATCGCAGCGAGCCGCCTATGGAATTTCCCAGCCTGGAAAATCAATGCCTGGCCAGCGGAGCCGGCGAGATCGTCCTGCTCGGCGATCAGGCGACCTACTGCCTCACCCGCCAGCACCGCTCATGCCCACGCTTTCGCCGCGCCTCCAAAGGAACCTTCCCCCTCACGACAGAAAGCGCATTCGTGCCCTTCTATAACAGCGCCGAAGAGGCCTGGGCTGGTGACGCTGCCGCCGGCAACGAGATGACCTTCGCACCGCTGCTCGACACAGCAGACAGGGCAGATGCCGGCAGCCGCCGACGCTGGGCGTGGCTCGGCGCCGGACTGGTCTTTGCAAGTGCTCTCCTGTGCGGCAGCATGGTCGCCAGCTACATCGGCTGGGAGTGGATTGCGCGCAACGCACCAGCACGCACCGCTGCCGGCAGCGTCGAAGCAGTCGCTGCAGACGCCCCAACTCTGCCACCCTATATCGTCGTCACAGCAACGCCGCCAAGTGCGACAAATCCGGGTGGTGACGCCCCACCGCCGACCGCACCCCTGGTCGTGCTCGCTCCTCGCAACGAGGGCGACGCTGCACCGGGATTTCCTGTGGCAGTCACACCAACACCCATCGTGCTGGATCCGCTGGCGTTGGCCCCGGCAACAAGGAATGCTGTCCACTCGACCAACGCGCTGAACCCAACGCCGATGCTCGATATCAATCTGGCCGTGCCGACACGACGCCCTACCCCCGTCTTTGACCTGCCTACCTCGACACCGCTGCCAGAACTACCCACGTCCCTCCCCAGCGCGACACCTGTCCCACTGGGCACACCCATCATCATCTTTGCGCCGGATGACTCAGCACTCAAGGAAGGCCGCTGCACCTTTGTACGCTGGAATGTGAAGAACGTGCGTGAGGTCTACTATGAGAACATGCCGATGGGCGGGCAGGGCGAACGCGAGGAATGCATCACAGACGAACCTAAAATATTCCGCCTGCTCATCGTGCTGGGCGACGGCAGCACTCAGACTCTCACTACGACTGTCGGCTATCTGCCGCCCACACCGACCCCCACGGTGACGCCCAGCTTCACACCTGAGCCAGAATTGACGCCAACCTGGACGCCCGTCCCGCTAACGCCAACACCCATTCCATCCATTCGCTACGCAGTGGTGCTGGCGGCCAGCGGCAGCACGGACGCCACCTGTGCCCGCGGGCAGACATGCGATGTCGGACTGCTGGTGACCAACAGCGGCGACGCAGCGGATACACTGGCGCTGCTCCTGATACAGGGCGACGCGCTGCCCGCCCTACTCTGCCGACCGGATGGAGTCTGCGCGCCGAATGACCTGCAGGTGGCGGGTGTCGGGCCAGGCAACACTGCCTATACCCTGTTGCGCGTGAACGTGCCGGCGGACGCCACAGCCCAGAGCAGCAGCTACGTCCTGCAGGCGATGAGCGTCGGGTCCGCAGGCAGCCAGACGTCGCAGACTATCACCATCCGAGTCACCGTGCCATCCCCTTGACCGTGACCAAGGGAATGGCCGCAACTGGCGTGCACGCACCAGCCAGAGGGAGTACATCAACATCATGCCCTGGGCCATCGTCGCCCTCGTAATTATTTTCCTGATTGCCGTCAACGGCTTCTATGTCGCCGGCGAGTTTTCGGCAGTCAGTTCGCGTCGCTCGCGGCTGGCGCAGTTGGCCGAAGAAGGAAACAGCACAGCCGGCTGGCTCCTCAACGTGCTCGAACAGCCACAGCGGCTCGATGCCTTCGTCGCCGCCTGCCAGCTCGGAATCACGCTGTCCAGCCTCGTCCTGGGCTTCTACGGGCAAGCCAACATCTTGACCCTGCTCTCACCCTGGCTCGTCACCCTGGATGCCACTGGGCGCGCAGCCGCGGAATCCATACTCGCCCTTGCAATCCTGCTGGGCTTGACCAGCCTGCAGGTGCTCTTTGGCGAGTTGATTCCCAAAAATATCGGGCTGCAATATCCCGAACGAACTGCCATCATCACCGCCGTGCCCATGCGTTGGTCCATCCTCCTCTATCGGCCACTGATCTGGCTCTTCAATGGATCGGGCGCTGTCCTGCTCAAACTCCTGGGTTCGCAGCCGGCCGTCGAGCACGCGCACATCCACTCACCCGACGAGATTGTGATGCTGGTCGAAGAGAGTCGCGCCGGTGGCGTGCTAGAAAAAGAAGAAACACGGCTGCTCCTCAATACCCTGGAACTACGCAACGGCACCGCGCGCAAGGTGATGCTGCCGCGCAACCGCATGCTGGCCGCCGATGCCGGCGCACCGTGCAACGATCTGCTGGCGTTGCTGGCCAATTCGCCCTTCTCACGGCTCCCTCTCTACACCGACGACATCGACCACATTGTCGGTTTCGTGCATATTCGCGACCTGCTGCGGCTGACCTACCTGCGCCGCCAGCGCTCGGCCGACCACGCTGCGCTGACCGTACGGACGGTCATGCGGCGAGTGCTCTTCGTGCCCGAGTCCATGGCATTGGAAGATGTGCTCCACTTCATGCAGCGCGAGCGCCTGCATCTGGTCATTGTCGTGGACGAGTACGGCGGCACGGCGGGCATGAT
Organism: uncultured Chloroflexota bacterium; assembly: GCA_903879975.1. Lineage (GTDB taxonomy): Bacteria > Chloroflexota > Anaerolineae > Caldilineales > Caldilineaceae > Caldilinea. Next base: position 25,662 of record CAIRNL010000508.1, read on the forward strand.
CACTATGGAAGACCTCATCGAGGAGATTATCGGCGAGTTCGAGGACGAATTCGACCGGACCGCGCCAGCCGTGGAGTTACACGACGATGGTCTGCTGTGGGTACGCGGCGATTTTGCAGTAGACGATCTGAACGACCTGATCGGAGCAGCCTTTCCCACCGACGAGGCAGACACGGTCGGTGGGTTGGTCACGGCAGAACTGGGCCGGCTTCCCAAAACAGGCGATCGCTGCACCCTCGACGACACGCTTTTCCGCGTCGAGGGAATGGACTTCAACTTCGTGGAGCGCGTCAGCCTCGCACTCAGTGACGACCAGCTCGCCCGCTGGCAGGAGACGGCACCGTGACTGAATACATGCTGCCAATGACCGTCATTACGCTCTTGATTCTCATCAACGGCCTCTTTGTGGCTGCTGAGTTTGGCATTGCCGCTGCACCGCGCACACGCATCCAACAACTTGCTGAGCACGGGGTTGTCCCAGCACGCCGCGTGCTGGCAACGCTGCGCACGCCACGGCGGCTCAACCGTTACATCTCCACCGCACAGGTCGGTATCACCCTGGCCAGCCTGGGGCTGGGCATGTACGGCGAACACGCCGTAGCCGATTGGATTCTGTATCCCCTGGAACAGGTCGACTGGCTGACCATGGTCGCTGCGCACACGATTGCAACGATCGTGGCCGTGGCTATTTTGACCTACCTGCACGTCGTAGTCGGAGAAATGGTGCCCAAGTCGCTGGCGCTGCAGCATCCAGGCGAAACCGCCATGCGCCTCGACCGCACGATGCTGTTCTTCGGCCGCATTTTCTTGCCGCTGACGGCAGTCCTCAACACACTGGGCGACTGGATCCTGCGCCTGGTGCGTCTGCCGCCAGCCAGTGCAGCCGAGCGGTTGGCGTCGGCAGCCGAATTGGCCTACATCGTTGAGGAAAGCTCAGATCGTGGATTGCTGGAGCCAAGCGAGCAGGTTTACCTGGAGAATGTCTTCGATTTCCACGAACGCACCGTCACACAGATCATGACACCGCGCAACCGGCTGGCAGCCATCCCCATCACAGCAGACGAGCAGGAGGTTTTGGAGACACTTTCCTCGCAGCCACACTCGCGCTACCCGGTCTATGAAGGAGACCGTGACCAGATCGTAGGAATCCTGCATGCCAAAGACGTTGCCCAATCTATCGTCAACTTCCCCGATGCATTCAACCTGGCTGCGTGCATGCGGCCGGCGATCTTCGTGCCGGAGACGCTGTCGCTGGAGGCGATGTTGCAACGCTTTCGCACCGAACACGTGCAGATCGCCATTGTCGTCGACGAATTCGGTGGCACTGCCGGCATGGTGACGCTGGAAGACTTGGCCGAGGAGATCATCGGTGAGATCCAGGACGAGTTCGACGAAGAGATTGCCCCGATTACGCCTGTCGCAGCGGGCACCGTGCGCGTACGCGGCGACCTGCTCGTGGACGAACTGGCCCAGCACTTTGACCTTGATCTGGAACACGAAGAGGCAGAAACCGTGGGCGGGTTGATCATGGCCGAACTGGGCCGCGTACCGACGATCGGCGACGAGGTTCGCTACAAGGACATTGACTTCACCGTGGAGAGCACCGACGGCATGGCCGTCGGCACTGCCATCGTGACCGCGCCGCCGGCCAAAGAGGTTGAACATGCCTGAGCACGACGAGACTCTGCTGAACCGGCTACGCGCAGCGGTCAACAGACCCCAATGGCCTAATGCACCACGCATGCCCGACCCGCTGCAGGACGCGCAGATCGACGCAGCAGTCAGCCGGCTGGCACGTGCCCGCGTCAGTGCTGCACTGCGCCAGCTGCGCGCAGCCCGCGCGTTCTCCTATGCGACCGTGCGCGAGCGCACAGGCCTTTCCCAGCAGCTGCTCTACGACATGGAATATGGCGAACGCCGCCTGACATTGGCCGAGTTGCGCCTGCTGGCCGACTGCTACGGTGTGGCAGTAAACGATGTGTTGGGCGTGGAAGTGGAAGAGTAGAGGTCCTCCAAAGCGAATTTCAAAGGCTCACAAAGAGCGAAGGGAGCACAAAGAAGAAATGCGGATATTGAAGTGGATCGGGATCGGGTTACTCGTCGTAGTAGCGACAGGGGCCGGCTTGTTGGTGGTTCCCACTGCGCTCGACGCACTGCTGGGCGGCAGCCGTGTCGCCGCCCTGACCAATACGAGCATCGACGCCGGCGATGGGCCGGCGCTGCGTGCATTTGTGGCGACACCACCAGGGCCGGGACCACACCCCGCAGTGATCATGCTGCATGAGTTCTACGGCCTGCGCCCTGACGTGACCGAGAAGGCAGCAGCCCTGGCTGAGGAAGGCTATGTTGTCGTGGCGCCCGATATGTACCGCGGACAGACGACAGCCTGGATTCCGCGCGCGATCTATCTGGCCTTGACCATCCCCGAAGAGCAGGTGTTGGCCGACCTCGACCCGGTCTACGCATGGCTGGCGGGGCAACCCGGCGTGGACCCCGCACGCATCGTCGTCATGGGTTTCTGCTATGGCGGCGGCAAGGCACTGCAGTACAGCCTGCGCAATCCAGACTTGGCGGGCACGGGCGTCTTTTACGGAGCACTCGTGGACGACCCCGCGCTGCTGGCGGCATTGCCGGGCCCGGTGCTGGGCATCTTCGGTCGCACGGACCGGGCACCGTCGCCGGCAATGGTGGAAGCGTTTGCCGCCGGCCTGGACGCAGCAGGCGTGCCGGCCACGATCCGCATCTTCGACGGTGTAGGACATGCGTTTATCGGCGATATGGCAAGCATTGCCGCAGGCGGTGCGCCAGGCGAGGCGTGGGCGCTCTTCTTACAGTGGCTGCGCGAAACCGTGTGAATCACTCGATCTGCTCTCCTATGACCTCAAGGGTCCGATACTGCCAGTTTTGCCTCTTCCTGCGACTGGGGCTATTGCTTGCCCTCAGGCCACGCCAGTTCCGCATCCGCGCGCAGATTGTGAAAGTTCAGGTTGCAGCCTACAGAGTGGCCGGCACCCCTCAGCCTCTAGAATCACATAGTTGCCCCTGCCCCCCACGTTACGCCCTCCAAACTCAAAGGCCAGGTTACTCATGACCTCTTCTGGCACCTGGGCGAAAAGTGGGTTGCCTGTACTGAAAAGTTGGCGAGTCTCCTCGATGACAGCAGGCAACTCTTCGGGACGGATGCCTTCTGTGGGATTCTCCCGCCGCCATTGAACGTGGAAACGCCCCATATCAGCCAGGATCGATTCATGCAACTCGTAACCGACATAGTAACCGACATTCTGCCGTTTACGGCACGACTGACTGCTGCACGAGTGCCGCCATAGCCACAGCCTGGGTGTCGTCCTTGCCCAACAGCCCGGCGACCACGCCCTGCCGATCACGCTCAGGGCGATTCTGGCTCGTCTTCCACTTGCCCTCAATGCGCTGAATGGGAATCTCGACGCCGACGATGGCACGAATGAGTGCTGCGATAAAATCAGCCGGGGCATCTGCCACCTGCCAGGGCGTCGCCTGCATCACCTCGTGTGCATCGGTCAGCCGGCACACGTGATCATAGAGCCAGTCGTGCTCCTCGATGAATGTTGGCCGCCCGTGAACATGGACGACTGCATAGTTCCAGGTTGGCACTGTCCTACCATGCTCCTGCTTGCTCGGATACCAGGAAGGCGTGATGTAGGTCTGCGCTCCCTGAAACGCAACGACGGAAGGGATCAAGCTGGGCGCACTCTGCCAGACAGGATTGGCGCGCGCCAGATGGCCAACAAGGGTGCCAAACTCACCGCGCGTTGTGTCGAGCAAAAAAGGAACGTGGTTGGCGATCAACTCCCCATCGCCCGGTACGACCCACGTGCCCAGGGGATGCGCTCGCACGAGCGCATGAAGAATATCCAGACGACTCTCTGTGTGATGCTGGGGAATGTACATGGCGGCCTCCACCTGTAGACGATTGATTGTAGCACTTGACCAGCGTGCTGCGCGCAGGATAATCCCAGCGACTATGGCTCAGCCGAGCGCTCGCACAGCGCATCGGCGTGGCCATGCTCGCGCGGGTCATGCAGCCCCATACGGAGCACAACCCAGCCGGCCAAAGAGATCGCAGCCGAAATGGCAAAAAGCACGTTGTAGTTGTAGAGGGCCAGCACGCCGCCAATGATGGGGGCAATCGCGCTGCCGATGCCCGATACGGTATTGCCGATGCCGACGTAGGAGGGACGATGCTCGGCCGCAGAGAACTCCATGACGCTCAGCACACCAGAGACAATCGAGATGCCGTTGGCCACGCCCATGAGGAAGAAGACGGCATAGAACCATACGGAAGACGGCGCCAGCCAGGCAAACAAGAAGGTGAGCACGCCCGCTGCCTGCGCCAGCTCCAGCGTGAACTTGTGGCCGCGACGGTCGGCAATGACGCCAGCCAGCAGGTTGCCGATGGTCTGACCGATGAGCAAGGCCGCAGTGTAGAGCCCCACGCTGGCGTCGCCCACTGCCCAGCGCTGCAGTGCAGCGACGGTCAGAAAGCCAGACCCCATGCGGCCCAGGTTGGACAGGAAGCGAGCGCCCAGATAATTGCGAAAGTTGTGATCGCGACGCACGATGGCCTTGATCTTCTGCCAAGATTGATCGCCGCCCCGCGCTACGCTCTGAGACACGGCCCGCACCGGCTCGCGGGCACAGGCGAGAAAGGCCCAACTCAGCGTCATGGCGACAGCCGCAACCAGGAAAGTATAGGCAAAATTCTGAGGATACGGGAAAGCGATCAACATCCAGCCACTGACCAGCGCGCCCACTGCCCCCAGCCCCGTCCCGACAAACGCGCTGAGACCAAAAAACCAGCCACGACGGTTGACCGGAAACATGCGCGCAATCATGTCGGACCAGGCCGGGGCAATGGCCCCAGCCCCGAAGCCGTGCCAGGCATACGCGACAAAGAAAATCACCAGCGCCAGCACCGGGTGGACGACGGTCAGCAACGCAGCGATCGGCAGCAACCAGATCGGCAGGCGCTCGGTGAGAAAGCCCAGGTTGATGACGACCGGTTTCTTGCGAGACAGGCGCTCAGTCGGTCCAGCCACGAAAAGCTGTGGCAGATGCCAGGCAGCTTGGCTCAACATGGCGAGCAGTGCAAACCAGACAGGCGCCGTGGTCAGCTTGCTGATGAAGAGCGGCAGGATGGTGGTCGCCGAGATGAAACTCAACGAGAACCAGAAAAAGGCGCCGTCAAGCAGATTCATAGCAAAGTTCCAGCGATAATCCTGTCGTGCCTGCACCTCCAGTTCTTCATCAGATAGCGGTTTGATTGGTTTGTCGATTTCGAGTAGCAGGCGCATAATTTGCCGACTACGACCCGCCAAGTGCAGTCCCATAGGCTATCTCGCTTGGTGTTGGCGCTTGACGGCGCCACCTGGTAGATGTATCCCCGGTCACTGGCGACGTGCAGCACACAGGAAACGCTCCCTGGCGCAACATACGCCAGTGCCATCGCTGGCAAAGCGTGCCCGCCGCGCCGTGTCGTTCGCCGGCGCATAGAGGTTGAGTATATACTGCACCGTAGGTTTTTCATGGAAAGGAGACCCGATGAAACGTTTTCCAATTCTTCTGCTCCTGTTGTGCCTGCCTCTGCTGGCAGCGGGCTGCAACCTGGAACAGGCGCCCGCGTTGGGCGATGCTAGACAGGCCGTGTGCCAGTCACTGGTTGCACTGCGCGAGGGGACGACGCAGTTCGCCACGGTCAACCCTGACACCACCGTCGAGGAGTTGCGCAACATGCGCAATAACTTGAATACGCTGGTCGAAGCGGCACGCACGGCCAACGTTGTCTTGCAGTCACAGGCAATCACCGATATGGTGGATGCCTACGGCAATTTCAGCCGCACACTCGACGGTCTCAATCCCGATCAGCAAGTCGGCGGTGCAGCGACCGCCCTACAAGGTTCGACCAACACGATCGTACAGGCACTCAACCAGGCCTACAGTTCGCTCTCGTGCGCACAATGACCACCGCGAGCGATCGATTGCCCCCCCAATCGTTGCCGCTGTCAGGCATGTGCCGTACAGCGTGCTGCAGGCACCACGCTCTGCCGATATGTCATGACCTACGCAAAACTCAACCCCCTGAGCAAGCCAGAATTCAGCCGTAAGCCGACGGCGCCGCACGCCGTCTCAGGGGAAGGAATATCTTGTGGAGTCTTCAGTCTATACACCCAGCCGGGCTATGTTTATCTTTGCACACCCCGACGATATCGAGTTCGGCACGGCTGGCACGGCAATTCGCTGGGTCGAAGCCGGCGCCGAGGTTGCCTACGTGCTGATCACCAGCGGCGATGTGGGAATCGCCGACCTCACCCTCACGCGCGAGCAGGCAGCCGCCATCCGTGAGGAGGAGCAACGGGACGCCGCAGCCGTCGCCGGGGTGCGTGAGGTCATCTTCCTGCGTGAGCCAGACGGAACACTGGTCAATACACTCGACCTGCGCCGCAAACTCGTGCGCGAGATCCGTCGTTTTCGCCCCGAAGCGATCGTCTGTGGCGACCCAACGGTGTGGTTCGTCGACGGCACCTACATCAATCATCCTGACCACCGCGCTGCTGCAGCGGCTGCCCTGGAGGCAGTCTTTCCGGCGGCAGGCCAGCCACACGTCTTCCAGGAGCTGGCCGACGAGGGGCTGACAGCACACAAGGTGCGCAAGGTTTACGTGGAGGGGTGGGGCAGCGGCGATACGTGGATCAACACAACCGGCAGCCTCGACAAAAAAATTGCGGCGCTCCGCTGTCATAAGAGCCAACTCCACACTTGGGACCCAGAGCCAATGATTCGCCAATGGTCCGCTGCCGCTGGCAAGGGCAAGGAGATGGCCTACGCCGAAACGTTCAAGGTGATCACGTTGATCAGCGACGACGATTATGCAAAGTTAACGAATGGGTCGGATTAGACGCATGGCGCAGAAACAGAAGCAGAGCTGGAACTCGGCCCGCCGGGCTGCGATACTCGTCGTGTTGCTGCTGGCATTGACCGGCTGGGCGGGCACAGCAGGAACGGAAGCGTTCGATCCCAGCCGAGCGCTCAGCCACGCGCGCTACCTCTCCGAGACGATCGGCGATCGACCCGCAGGCAGCGCGGGCGAACAGGCTGCGGCCAGTTGGCTGGCCGCGCGCTTCGAGGAGCTGGGCTACACAGTGCGCGTGCAGCCTTTCACCTTCTCCAGCGAGGGGCGACAACAGACCAGCATGAACGTCGTCGCAACACGGCAGGGCCAGGCCGGCTACGGCATCATTTACGCCGGCGCACATTACGACACGGTCAAACGCATCCCGGGCGTCGACTACGGCGGGCCAGGCGCCAACGACAACGCGTCGGGCGTGGGCGTACTGCTCGAAGCAGCACGGGTCATGGCGGCTGAGACGGTGACGCCAACCCTCACCTTCATTGCCTTTGGCGCCGAAGAACTGGGACTCACCGGCTCGCGCGACTACGTGGCGACGATGCCGGTCTGGGAATGGGCGCAGGCCAGAGCCATGGTGAACTTTGACTGCGTCGGCATCGGTGACGAACTGCTCCTGCTGGTCGATCGCGAGGTCGACAAGGCATTCGCTGCCACTCTGCCGGTCGCACCAGATGCCATTGAGCGCATAGCGGGCGGCGCCAGCGACCAGGCTTCCTTTGCCGACGCCGGCATACCAGCCGTGCTCTTCTTCATGGACCGGGAGGGCGCTGGTTCCTGCGGCCCCAACTACCATCGCCCGACCGATACATTCGAGACACTCGAGCCTGCAGCGGTCGAACGAACGGGGCAAGCGGCTGTCGATGCACTTCGCTATCTCGCGGCAACGGCACAGGCCGACACAGCACACCTCACCTTTCTGCCCTTTCTCTCTGCGCATCCTGCCAAAACCACCGATTTCTACAACCCCAAACCTCGCCCACTCACTTCCGTCGCGATCCCGTTCGAGCTGCCATAGACGAGCTTGCCTGCAACCAAACCAGGATGCTTCAGACGCACAGTGGATTGTGTCACATACCGGCTTTCGCTGTATCCTGACAAGAGACGAATTCTCATGGAGGAGTTGGATGCACGACAGAATCCA